>JAGAJD010000161.1 GCA_017626275.1 Lachnospira sp. | reverse complement strand
TCAAGTCCGCCTGAATAGGCAAGGATAACTTTTTCTTTCATGATAGTCCTCCATTTTATAAATTTGTAGGGTTGCCATTGCAACTAACTTGTGTTTTATCATAAACCAGTTATGCAAAAAATGCAATAGGCAAAAATGCATAAAATGCAAAAATATGCAAAATTAATGCATAAATATAAAATTTTTTAAAATAACACTTTACATAGAGGAAAAAATTGTTATAATGTAATTTATTGATATAAAGCCAACCACTGCCATATAAAATTTTATGCAGTGATTATGAATATTTTACAGTGAGGTAAAAGCTATGATTAAGGTAGGAATTATTGGAGCAACCGGATACGCAGGAAATGAACTTGTAAGACTTCTTCTCGGTCACAAGGACGCAGAGATTGTATGGTATGGTTCAAGAAGTTATATTGAGCAGAAATATGCAGATGTGTACAGAAATATGTTTCAGCTTGTAGATGCCGTATGTATGGACGATAACATGGACGAACTGGCAAAACAGGTAGATGTTATCTTTACTGCAACGCCACAGGGCTTATGTGCGTCACTTATTAATGAAGAAATATTATCAAATACAAAGATTGTTGATTTAAGTGCTGATTTCAGATTAAAAGACGTTAATATATATGAAGAGTGGTATAAGATAGAGCATAAGGCTCCGCAGTACATAGATGAGGCTGTTTACGGTCTGTGCGAGATTAACAGAAATCAGGTGACGGATAAAACAAGAATTATTGCAAATCCGGGCTGCTATACTACAACCTCAATTCTTACCTTATATCCAATGGTAAAAGAGGGGCTTATTAATCCTGATACTATTATTATTGATGCAAAGAGCGGAACTTCAGGAGCAGGAAGAGGAGCAAAGGTTGCAAACCTTTTCTGCGAGGTCAATGAAAGTATGAAAGCATACGGTGTGGGAACGCACAGACATACGCCGGAGATTGAGGAGCAGCTTGGATATGCTTGTGGAAGAAATGATTTGAAGCTTATATTTACACCGCATCTTGTTCCTATGAACAGAGGTATCTTAGTGACAGCTTATGCTAATCTCACAAAAGACGTTACTTATGAGGAAGTAAAGGCTGTTTACGATAAATATTATAAGGAAGAAACATTTGTAAGAGTTCTTGATAAAGATGTGTGTCCTGAAACACGATGGGTTGAGGGAAGTAATTTTGTTGATATCGGATTTAAGATTGAACCGAGAACAAACAGACTGATTATGATGGGAGCGCTTGATAACCTTGTAAAGGGTGCGGCAGGTCAGGCAGTTCAGAATATGAATCTGTTATTCGGACTTCCTGAAAATGAAGGACTTATGGCAGTACCGATGTTCCCATAAAATATTATAAGCCAAATTGTAAATGGTATGGTGAAACTAAATCTTGAATTAAAAATGGAGGAAATAATCATGGAAATTATCAAAGGCGGAGTTACTGCTGCAAAAGGCTTTAAGGCAGCAGGCATGAATGCAAGAATTAAAAATAATGAAAAAAAAGATATGGCTATGGTATACAGTGAAAAGCCATGTGTGACAGCAGGAACATTTACAACAAATAAAGTATTTGCAGCACCTGTTAAATGGGATAAAAAAATCGTAAAGGGGTCACAGTACTCACAGGCTGTTGTTATTAACAGTGGTGTTGCCAATGCATGTACGGGAAAAGAAGGCGATGATGCATGTGCATTAGAGGCAAAAACTGCGTCAAAGGTATTAAATATTCCTGAGGATTCAGTTTTGGTGGCGTCAACAGGTGTTATCGGCGCACAGCTTCCTATGGATAAAATATGTTCAGGAATTGAACAGCTTCCAAAGCTTCTGGACAGCTCGCTTGAAGCCGGAACTTTGGCAGCAGAGGCAATTATGACAACAGATACTGTTGATAAGCAGGTGGCAGTACAGGTTGAAATAGGCGGAAAGACTGTTACTATTGGCGGAATGTGCAAGGGTGCAGGAATGATTCACCCGAATATGGCAACAATGCTCTGCTTTATTACAACGGACGCAAATATTGAAAAGGCTGCTTTGCAGAAGATGACAAGCGCTATTGTTGAAGATACGTTTAATATGATTTCAGTAGACGGTGATACGTCTACTAACGATACAGTTCTTGTTATGGCAAACGGTATGGCAGATAATGCAGAAATTACAGCCGACACAGAGGATTACAAAGTATTTTATGATGCTTTATTTTATGTGTTAAGGGAGCTTTCAAAGAAGATTGCAGGTGACGGAGAGGGCTGTACATGTCTGTTTGAGGTTCAGGTAAAAAATGCGGCAACAAAGGAGCAGGCAAAGGTACTTGCAAAGTCTATCGTTACTTCAAGTCTTACAAAGGCTGCTATTTTCGGTCATGACGCAAACTGGGGAAGAATCCTCTGTGCAATGGGATATTCAGGTGCAGATTTAGAGCCGGAAAAGGTTGATATCTATTTTGAGAGTGAGGCAGGAAAGTTAAAGATTGTTGAAAACGGCAAGGCAACAGATTACAGTGAGGATAAGGCGACGGAGATTCTCTCAAAGAACCCTGTAACAGCAATCGCCGACGTAAAAATGGGAACAAAAGAAGCAACAGCATGGGGCTGCGACTTAACATTTGATTACGTTAAAATCAATGCCGATTACCGTTCGTAACAGCTAATAATATAAGTAATAAAGGTGGTAAGATAAAATGGAAATGAATGAAGAGTTGAAAAAAGCACAGGTGCTTGTCGAGGCACTTCCATATATTCAGAAGTTTAACAGAAAGATTATTGTTGTCAAATACGGCGGAAGCGCGATGGTTGATGAGGAGCTTAAAAGAAAGGTTATTCAGGACGTTGTACTTTTAAAGCTGGTTGGTTTTAAGCCGATTATCGTTCACGGCGGCGGTAAGGAAATCAGCAAGTGGGTTGAAAAGTCAGGCATGGAGCCAAGATTTCTTAACGGTCTGCGTGTGACAGATGAGCCGACAATGGAAATTGCCGAGATGGTTTTGAATAAGGTGAACAAAAGCCTTGTTTCACTGATTGAAGAGTTAGGCGTGAAAGCCTGCGGCATCAGCGGTAAAGATGGCGGTATGTTAAAGGTAGAGAAGAAGTTATCCGGCGGTGAGGATATAGGATACGTTGGGGAAGTCAAGGAAGTTGATGCAACTATTATTCATGCACTTTTGAAAGATGATTTCCTTCCTGTAATCTGTCCGATTGGATATGATAATGAATTTCATTCATATAATATCAATGCAGATGACGCTGCATGTGCCATCGCAAGAGCCGTAAGTGCGGAGAAGCTGGCATTCCTTACGGATATTGAGGGAGTATACAGAGATTATAATGATAAGAGCTCTCTGATTTCAGAGCTTTCAACTGATGAAGCAAGAGAACTGCTGGCAGGAGGAACTATTGGCGGCGGTATG
>JAGAJD010000160.1 GCA_017626275.1 Lachnospira sp. | reverse complement strand
TATATGTTTGTCTGTTATTCCGTATTCGCGGTTGTATCTGTTATCTCCGCATATTACATAATCATTTTTACGAACATTTAATATACGGTGAAGTACATATTGACCGGAATCTCTTTTATATAAAGGAACATCGTATTTTTTAAGTCTGCCGGTCGTTTTTTTAATAACAATTAAATCATGGTGTTGACGGAGAAGAGGCATCATACTGTCACCTACATTTGTATAAATAAGAAATCCATGCTTATCAAGTTCAGATTCAAAGGTGCTGTAGCTTATCCCATCTGTTTCGTGTGTGCTAAATTTGTCTGTTGATTTCACAATTAATCGTCTCCATTATCTGATTTATCTAAAAAAGTCAGGCAGCCTTATCCGCCTGACTTTCGGTTGCTATTATTATATAAATTGACAGTAAAGCTTGTCAAGAAAATGTTAGGCGAGACGGATTAGCTGAATTTGCATTGCTGCCGCCTTTTTGCGAAGTTGTCTGTAATTGACAAAGAAAGTGAAATGTTGCATAATACATTGAAGACTGCACAGAAAGGAAGTTGATTAATATGGAAGAAAATGAGTATGGAACAAGGCGCGAAAAAGCGCAGGCTTATTTTAAAAAAGGCTATAATTGTTCACAGGCGGTATTTGCAGCTTATGCGGATTTGTACGGCTTAGATGAGGAGACGGCATTGAAGCTGTCAGCTTCCTTTGGCGGTGGAATAGGACGTATGCGTTCGGTGTGCGGCTGTGCGACAGCGATGTTTATGGTTGCAGGTCTTGAGACGGGCTGTACGGACGGTGCAGACCAGGCAGGTAAGGGCAATAATTATGAGGTTGTACAGCATCTTGCAGAGGAGTATAAAAATAAGGCAGGCGGAAGCATGATATGCAGTGAGCTTTTAGGTCTGACACCGATGCCGAATAGGGAAAAGGAAGAGGTACAGATACTTTCTGCAGAAGAAAAGAAAACAGCTAAAGAGGCAAAACCGAGTGAGAGGACACAGGAATATTACAAAAAAAGACCGTGTGTTGAGTTAGTAGGGATTGCCTGTGATATTATAGAAGAAGAACTTTTAAAGAGAAAATGAGAAACAGCGTATAGGAAAAAGGGAGGACGACAATATGAACAATCAGCAGATGATGGAGCTTACAACGGTAGAAAAGAGTGAGTTTGAACAGCTTGTAAAAGAGTGTACACGTTCAGGTTCCATAGATTTAAACCTGTATACGGAGTATGATGTAAAGAGAGGACTTCGTGACAGCAATGGTAATGGCGTTCTTACGGGACTGACGGAAATCTCAGATGTATGCGGCTGTCAGAGTGTGAACGGACGAAAGATTCCGGTAGACGGCGAGTTATATTTTCAGGGATATAATGTAGAGGATATTATTAAAGGCTCACCGAGAGACCGTTTTCGTTTTGAGGAGACAACATATCTTCTGTTATTCGGTTCATTGCCGGACGATAAGCAGTTTGAAAGTTTCTTGAGAATTCTTGCAGATTTACAGGAGCTTTCAGGAGCATTTATAAGAGACGTCATTATGAAAGCGACAAGTGCCAATCTTATGAACTCTTTGATGAAGAGTATTTTGAGCCTGTATTCATATGATGAGAATCCTGATGATATTTCAGTGCCAAATGTACTTCGCCAGTCATTGCAGCTTATTGCAAAAATGCCGCTTCTGGCTGTTTATGCATATCAGGCATACAGACATTATAAGCTTGACGGTACTTTGATGATTAAGAATCCTAAAAAGGGATATTCCATTGCGGAGAATATTCTTTATATGTTAAGAGATGACGGACAGTTCACGGAACTGGAAGCAAAGGTGCTTGATATCTGCCTCGTGCTTCATGCAGAGCATGGCGGCGGAAATAACTCAACATTTACAACACATGTGGTTACGTCATCAGGAACAGACACATATTCAGCTATTGCAGCGTCTATCGCATCATTGAAGGGACCGAAGCATGGCGGTGCTAATCTTAAGGTGCAGAAAATGTTTGCCGATATTGAGGCAAACTGCAAGAATTGGGAAGACAGAGAAGAGGTATGTGCATATCTTAATAAGATTCTTGACAAGGAAGCATTTGACAAAGCAGGTCTTATCTATGGTATGGGACATGCGGTATATACTAATTCTGACCCCAGAGAAGTTATATTAAAGAATTTTGCAAAAATGCTTTCAGAAGAGAAGGGTATGCAGAAGGAATTTGCTTTATATGAACTGGTAGAAAAGGAAGCGGGAGAGCTGATTATGCATAAGAGAAAGCTCTTTAAGCCGGTATGCGCAAATGTCGATTTTTACAGCGGCTTTGTATACAGCATGCTTGGGATCCCTGAAGAATTATTTACGCCGATATTTGCGATTGCAAGAATTTCAGGCTGGTGCGCACATCGCCTTGAGGAGCTTGTAAATGCAGGCAAAATTATTCGTCCGGCATATAAGTATGTAGGCCATCACAGACCGTACTGTACTATGCAGGACAGAAATGAAGGAAAACAGCCGAGATAAAATATTTTGTAATAAATCAGGAGAAGCAAAATGTCACAGTATAAGGTAAAAACAGTCAAACACCCTTTAAACTGTACGGTAGAGGTGCCGGGTTCAAAGAGTATTACAAACAGAGCATTGCTAATGGCAGCATTATCAGACGGGGAATGTACGCTAAATGGTGTGTTGTTTAGTGATGATTCAAGACATTTTTTAACAAGCTTAATAGCTTTGGGGTATATTATTCAGGTAAATGAAGTTGAAAAGTATGTAGTAATTCGTGGGGCTGGTGGAGAACTTCCGAAGAAAGAGGCTGTTATTAATGTGGGAAGTGCAGGAACAGCAGCCAGATTTCTTACGGCAATGCTGGCACTTTCCGACGGTGAATACACGATTCAGGCGTCAGAGCAGATGAAGAAGCGTCCAATGCTTCCGCTGTTTGAGGCATTGACTTCAATGGGAGCGGAGTTTACATTTCTTGAAAAAGAGGGGCATCTTCCTGTGAAGGTAAAAGGTGCTGCATTTGGAGGAAAAACGCCGGTTTGCGAGGTGGATATTGATATCAGCAAGAGTACACAGTTTTTGAGTGCGCTTATGATGGTCGCACCTATGTTGAAGAACGGGCTTAAAATACATATAACCAGTCAGAAAACAGAGGGAGCTTATATCCGCATAACATCTAAGATGATGCATCAGTTTGGCTGTAATGTGGTGCATGAAGGAAGTCTGTATGAGATAGCGGCAGGAGAAAGCTATATGGCAGATACATATCAGATAGAGCCTGATGTTTCTGCAGCATGTTATTTCTATGCGGCGGCGGCACTTACCGGAGGCCATGTTATTGTAAAAAATGTTCATTCCACTTCTATGCAGGGCGATATGAAGTTTATTAATGTTTTGAGGCAGATGGGCTGTGCCGTTACGGAGGAACGGGAAGGAATTTGCGTGACAGGGCCGAAGGACGGCTGTTATAATGGCGTCGATATTGATATGAATGATTTTTCCGACCAGACGATGACGCTGGCGGCGTTAGCGCCTTTTGCAAAGACGCAGACATATATCAGAAATATCGGACATATCAGACTTCAGGAATCAGACAGGATTCATGCCATTGTAACGGAGCTTACGAAGCTTGGAATTGATGTAAAGGAAGAGGAATCCGCTATTCTTATAAGTCCGGGAGAGGTTAAGCCGGGCATTGTATCGACCTACGATGACCACAGAATGGCGATGGCATTTGCATTAATCGGTCTGCGAGCCGAAGGAATCGTGATTGATGACTGTGAGTGCTGCAGGAAGACGTTTGAGGATTATTTTGAAGTGTTGGATAGGATATTGAAATAGAAGCAAAAGGGCAGAATCGCAAGAAAAACAGGCGGTTCTGCTTTTTCTTTAGCTTGTGTAGTACAATTAGATTATGATAAAATTGTATTATTAGGGGAAATGTGCAGTTATAAACAAAACGGATAATAAAACGCAGTACCTGCGGGAAATGAGGAACAAAATGGCATATATCGAATTTCAGCATATTACGAAAGAGTATACGGCAGGAGAGACAAAGATAAAGGCGCTTGATGACGCTGATTTTACGGTAGAAAAGGGAGAGCTTGCGGTTATTTTGGGTTCTTCGGGAGCAGGAAAAACAACGGCACTCAATATACTTGGCGGAATGGATACGCCTACATCGGGAAAAATCATAGTTGACGGCAATGACATTACTTCATATAACAATAAGCAGCTTGTAGGCTACCGCCGCACGGATATCGGTTTTGTATTTCAGTTTTATAATCTTGTACCGAATCTTACGGCGCTTGAAAATGTAGAGCTGGCAGTGCAGGTTTGTAAAAATGCGCTAAATCCGTCAGAGACGCTCGATAAGGTTGGACTTTCTGAGAGAAAGAACAATTTTCCGGCGCAATTATCAGGCGGTGAACAGCAGAGGGTTTCTATAGCAAGAGCATTGGCGAAGAATCCGAAGCTTCTGCTCTGTGATGAACCTACGGGAGCACTTGATTATAATACCGGAAAGCAGATTTTGCAGTTATTGCAGGATACATGCCGGAAAGAAAATATTACTGTGCTTCTGATTACACATAACTCGGCGCTCGCTCCGATGGCAGACCGTTTAATCAAGTTTAAGAGCGGAAAGGTAATTGAGATTACAAAAAATGAAAATCCTGTTCCGATTTCACAGATTGAATGGTAAAGGTGGAGGAAACTTATGAAGAGAGCCTATAATAAAGATATTTTAAGAACTATTAAGGGTGGGAGAAAACGCTTTCTTTCGCTGGCACTTATTACAGTTCTCGGAGTAACAATGATGTGCGGACTTAAGGCGGCGTGCGTTGATTTGCGAAAGTCTGCCGATGAGTTTTTTGACGGGCAGCAGCTTTTTGACATAACGGTAATGTCAACACTCGGACTTACCGATGAGGACGTAAGCGTATTATCGGAGATGGACGGTATTCAACTTGCAGAAGGTACATTCAGTGCGACAGTTTACACGATGAATGACGGCAGGCGTCATAGCGCTCAGATGAATGCATTGAGTGCGGCAGGCATTAATACGCCTTATGTTATTGAGGGAAAGCTTCCGCAAAATTCAGGCGAAATTGCTGTCACAGAAAAATATATTAAAGACACAGGCAGGAAAATCGGCGATACCATACACGTTGAAGAGTCTGATGAAACCGATTATTTTCCAAATACGGAATATAAGATTACGGCTGTTGTCATAGACGCGGCGGACGTTAATAATCCTAACGGCTCAGTGGCATTTCGTGCATCTTCGTCGGCGGATTATACATTTTTTACACAGCCGAAGGAAGAGTATGAAGATAAAGTTTATACAGCAATATATCTGATTGTGTCGGAAAGCCGTGAATTGTTCTGTTTTTCAGACGAGTATGAGGAAAGAATCGGCAGTGTAGTTCAAAGCATTGAGACGCAGATTCAGGAAAAGCAGGAGAAAAGCCG
>JAGAJD010000159.1 GCA_017626275.1 Lachnospira sp. | reverse complement strand
GTGGAGATCTTCTTACGGATATGATTACACTCTCTACCGTAAGGGTTGGGAGATCGGCGACGGCGTACATATTGCAACAGGTAACTACACAAAATCTTTCACAGATTTAAGTATTGCATCGCCCGGAGTTAAGTCCGATTTTGTAAGAACTTACAACTCTGTAAGCAATGAAGAAGGCTCTTTCGGTATTGGCTGGGATTTCAATATTGATGTCAGCAAAATCGTAATTCCTGCATACGGTTATTATCAGGTAGTGCTTCCTGACGGCTCTAATACCACTTTCAAGGACGACGGCAACGGCGGATTTGAATGTCTTAACGCCCACAGCGTGATGACAAAATCGGGCGATGAGTATACCGTTACAAACGCCGCTCAGTCCCAATATCATTTCAATTCAGACGGCGAACTGGACTGGGTCAAGGACGCCAACGGAAACACTCTGACAATTTCTTCAAAAGAAAATAATCAGAGAATTGTAACCGATTCCACAGGCAGAACTTACACGATCACTTACAACGGAAACGACGAGCATTCCCGTATTCTCAGCATTGAGGATGACGAAGCTAATCGTATTGTAACTTACGAATACAACGGAGATTTTCAGCTTGTTTCTGCAACAAGCGTTTCCGGTGGTACAGAGTATTACGATTATGACGAAAATGGCAGACTTTGCAAAATCACGAACTGCTACGATGAGATGACAGATCAGATTGTTTATAACAGCAACGGCTCCGTTAATTGGCTCACAAATGCAGCTGGACTCAAACAGGAATACGTTTATGATAAACTTGAAAAGCAGACGGGTCTCAAGGAATTTGACGGCAGCAAGCTTGTAAAAACATTCACTTACAACTATGATGAAAAGCTCGCAATAAAGACAAATACTGTTGAGACAGACAGTACGACATACGAGGTTGACAAGATCACATACAGCATGGTCAACGGTGAAAACAAGTATGACGAAATGTCTGAAAACGTTGATATCATGGGAAATACGACCAAGTATGAACGTGATGCTAACGGCAATGTTACAAAAACGATAAATCCCGACGGTACATTTATTCTTGCAAAATACAACGATAAAAATATGCCGATAATTCAGGCTGATGAAAACGGAAATGTCACAATTTCTCAGTATGATGAAACAGGCGTTAATGTTGTAAAAAGCTATCAGAGTTTATCTGCTGTTGATAATGTAACGGCTTTTGTAAATGATTTCAGCATTGATTCCGTAATCAATGAAGCAAATTATGCAATGACCGTTTACACCTATTATCCGGCAAGCGAAACGGCTGAAATTGCAGGTCTTATCCGCACAATTACCGACGCCGAAGGGCACGTGACCGAGTATACTTACGGTACTTCCGGCTATGCAAAGGGACTTCCTATCAAGAAGGTTATCAAGGACGGAGACACGGTTGTAAATTCGGTTGAATACGAGTACAATTCACAGCTTCAGGTATCAAAGGAAAAGACAAGCGTTGATATTTCTAAAAATACTTATGCTGTAAAAGAATTTGAATATGATAAGTTTAATAACGTTACAAAAATCAGCGATTTCGGTACGGGAAATACTCCTGCTGTTACAATTGCTGAATATGACTTATTAAGCAGAAAAACTGCCGAATATTTGCCGAAATATTCTGCTGATAAGAGCCATGGAACGCTTACAGCTTACTACCCGAGCGGCGCAGTAAAAACTCAGACTGACGCTCTCGGAAACAAGATGTCTTTCAAGTATGACGCATATGGAAACGTAACCGAAAAGACTAATCCCGATGGTACGATAAATATTACTGAATACGACGGATTACAGCGTGAAAAGGTAGCCTATTTCAAAGCTGGCAGCAGTAATCCCAAACAGATCCTTACAAAATCTTCATATGAATTTGAAGAACACAATTTCACTGTTTACAATTCAGCAGCGGACATCAGAAATATTTCTTACAAGGGACTCAGAACGCAGAAAACTTCCTATATCACAGCCGACAAACAGGTGATAGCGGAAACTCTGACTGATTTCAGAGGCAATCCCGTTGAAGAAAAAATTAACAGCGAAGTAAAGCGTACAAGCGTATATTACGCAAACGGACAGATTGCAAAAGTTACCGATGCACTCAATAATACAACAACATATGAATACAATTATCTGAACAAATTGACTAAGACAGTTTCGCCTGTTGACGAGCGTGATTCGGAAGTTATAAACGAATACGACAAGCTCGGAAATCTCGTTAAAACAATTCAGAAACTTGACAATAACAAAAACAGCGTAACCGTAAACAAGTACAATGCAATGGGACTGCTTGACAAGGTAATCCTCAGCGACGGTACTGCAAACGGCGAAAAAAATATCACAAAGTACTTCTACAACAATGCCGGAATCCAGACCAAAATGTACACGGGTATGTCATCCGAAAATGATGATACATATCTGACTACGGAGTACGAATATGACAGCTTCATGAGACTTGTCTGTACAACCGACAGTACAGGTTATAATTCGGGAACGATTACCTATGATCTGAACGGAAACGTTCTCACTTCAACCGACGCAAACGGCAATATTACAACAAATACTTACGACGCACTCAATCGTGTTATTAAATCCGAGACGGTAAACCCTGACGATTCTTCAAAGAATGTTTCCAAAACATATATCTACGATAACATGGGCAGGATCACATCTGCTTCAAGCAACGGGTACACAACTGCTTATGAATATGACAAACTCGGAAGAAAATATTCTGAGTCGGAATACAGTTCGCATTACTCAGTATTCAGAGGATTTTTCTATGAGGGCGTGTCGCCGTATGTGAGCAGAGAACTCACAGGACAGTACAATCTTCTTTCTTATTCATTAAAATCATATGAATATGATTCGGAGATGAGAATTTCCAAGGTTAAAGAAAGCGGAACAGAAGTTGCTTCCTACACTTATGACGCTAACGGAAACAAGAAGTCCGAAACTCTCGGAAACGGTGTAGTTTCGACATACACCTACAACAAGGCAAACAGGATCACAAATATTGAAAACAAATCCGGCGATATTACCATATCAAGCTACGAATATTCCTATTTTCTTGATGGTTCTGACGCTTGCAAAGTGCGCAGTGAAAATGGTATAATAGAAACTACAGAGTACGAGTATGACAGTCTGAAAAGACTGACTGAGGAATCAGTTAAGGTTGGCGACAACACAGCAGATACCTACGCATACGAGTACGATGATTATGGAAACCGTTCCAAAATGACGGCGGCCGGTTCTGAAAATTATGTAACTGAATACAATTACAATAACGCTCAGGGCAATTATACGGCGCTTCTTCAGAAGGAAATCAAGACTGTTCAGAGTGAGAATAATGCTCTGAATAATAATTCCAATGTTAAGCAGACAGTTTACACTTACGACGCTAATGGCAATCAGATCACAAAGACTGCTGACGGCAAGACAGAAACAAACACATATGACGGACTGAATCAGCTTATCGGATTTACTGACGGTGAAACAACGGCAAGTTACAAGTACAATGTTTCAGGTCTTAGAATCGAAAAGGTTGTCAATGGTCAGCGTATCAATCATGTCTGGGACGGCAGCAAGCAGATCGTTGCTGATATTGTCGAGGGCGATACGTACAACGCAAACTGCTATGTTCGCGGAACAAGCCTTGCTGCAAAGTATACGTTTGTAAACGGAGCTAAGTCTGAATATACCTACTATACTCAGAACGCACATGGTGATGTTGTAAACCTTACTAACGCTGACGGTGAGGTTGTTAAGTCCTATACTTATGACGCTTTCGGTGTTGAGAAGAATATCTCAGACAGTGATGGTAATCCTTTCCGTTACTGCGGCGAATATTTTGATGCTGAGACGGGTACGATTTATCTTAGAGCGAGGTATTATGATCCTGCTATTGGCAGATGTATTAGACGTGACAGTTATGCCGGCAAGATTGAAGATCCGCTTAGTTTAAATCTTTATACCTATTGTTGTAATAATCCTGTTCTTAGTATTGACCCAAGTGGGCATTTTGGTATCTTAGCAACCGTCCTAATAGGAGCAGCGATAGGCGCAGCTATTAGTGGAGGAGCAACTCTTTATACTGAAGCGAAAAATGCTGGCGGTATTTCCAAGATGGATAAAGATAATTGGAGTAATGTCGGTAAGGCTGCATTTGTAGGGGCTGTTGGTGGTGCAGCTGGTAGTTACGTAGGATGTGCCTTAGGTACATGTTTTACTGCAGCAACTTTAGGTAATACAGTTGGAATTGGTATGATTAGTGGAGCAACTGGAGCATATGCATCTGAGTTAACTAATCAAGCTCTTAACAATACAGTTGATTATAACAGATTATCTCAGAGCATTTGGAAAGGTGCTTTATGTGGAGCTGCTTTGTCAGCTGCAACCTATGGAATTCTTAATTATAATAAAGGCTCAAATGTAGCGTGTTCTGAAACTGGAAATGTAAATGGAGCCACACCAGCATCAAGGGCGGCAGATGTTCTTCAAGCGGAAGGTGCTACGAAAAATGGTGTTAATACTGTTTCTGTATTAAGAACAAAAGCAGGTAATGAATTTACCGGTGTTAATAGTGAAGGTATAACAAATGAATATTTGAATTCCGTTCTTCAAGAAGTTGGAGTTAATCAATTTGGGGGTGCCTGTGCAGAAATGAATGCTATAGCCAAGGCATTAAATAGTGGAGTTAATTTAGATGGCGCAACTATATCTACCTCATATGTTCGAGGACCTTATAGTACATCTGGTTTACATGGTACAAACCATATAGCATGCGATACCTGCGCAAAGGTTATTGAAGAATTAGAGATAACTATAAATTTAGGAGGCTAATTTGTTAAATTTTGACTTGATTGATAAGAGAATAATAAGCAAATTGCATGACATGGATTGGCAAAAAGATAAAACCAAAGACATTACGCTTATGTGTAAAGAGATGGAGAATGAAGGATTCATTCCATTTAAGTATGCATTAGATATTTTATCGCATTTTCAGGGTGTAAGCATTTCATATTCACGTGAAGAATTAAAAATGCTAAATGTCAAAGTTAATAATTATTATGGGAGCATACAATTTGATGCCTTGATGGCATCTGGATTATATGATTTTGTTGAAAGTAGAATGAATTATCTACAAGAAAATCTATTTCCAATTGGCTTTTTAAATGGTCAATTGATGTTATGTGTAGGAGAAACGGAACGAATTTACACATTCAATCCACTAGAACCGATAGTTTTAGGCGAAAACATAATTGACTTTTTAAACAAAATATTAAAATAGTGTAGTATTCATTACTGTTATGATTTTAGAACAGTGTTTATTGCATTTCTACTCATTTAATTCTATATACATCATTCAGTATACGATATTGACAAATCAGTATTATTATCATAAAAATTTTGAAAAATATGAGTGTTAGACTTTTATGCGACTGTTATGGTTTATTTTTTAACTATAGCAGTCTCTTTTTTATTTGTTGCCAAATAAGATAGCCATTTTTACCATTGCAGATATGGGAAGCAAAGTAAGCGTCACATGTCATATTCTGGAAGAAATTTTTTATTCGATTTAGAAGGCGGATTTTTTGATGTTCCGACTCAGGTACAAAATGAACCATATTATACCATAGGAGCAGGTCATTATGGAATGGATTTTTAATCTATGTCATTAAGTAGTTCGTCACCTTATTTCACGTACAAAGGTGTTAATTATAGTAGTACTAATTCAGCTAAGCTTTTAAGCAAGATAGTTTACTTCATTTTTTCGTTTTAAAGTTACAGAGGAATTTTTATATTGATTATGTAATGATTCATGCTTTTCTTACCATTCAATGTCAAAAAGCGACATTTTAGTGCAAACTTATTGAAGTTAATCTAAAATTATGATATATTGTAAGTACAAAATCTCGAATAAAAGAGAATTTGTATTTTAACCGGAAAAAGCTGTAATTTTAAGAAATTTAGCGGACTATTAAAGGAGGGACATTATGTCACAAGCTGGAAAATTAGCTGCTGATTTGAGCACCGCATTAAGATGCAGTGAACTTGTACACGACAGCAGCATTTACTCACGCGGAAATAGG
>JAGAJD010000158.1 GCA_017626275.1 Lachnospira sp. | reverse complement strand
TTTTCTGTCATTCTTGTATAAAGAATTGCTCCTGCCGCCTCTGTCTCCGGCATTTTGTCATTTTCCTCCTGACAGATACGAACCTTTTGGGCATACTCCTGCTCGCCAAGCAGTGCCTCCCGATATTCTGCATATGTCCCGGCACATCTTACCGCAAGAAGCCTGTGACGAAGCTGTGCCGCTTCCTCTCTGTTTACGCTTAATACGGACTGCACATGACTGTAATCCTTTTTAGCGGCATCTAAGGAATCCTGATAGCTGTAAATGTTAAAAGAATATTTTTCACGTTTCTTAAAAATAATCTCATTGGACAAATCATTTATCTGTGTTTCAAAACTGTTAAGCTGTATCTCCTGCTTCTTTGAAATTTCCTGCAATCCGGCATAAAGACATGCAATCCTGTTTTCATAGTCCTTCTGCGACTTTTCAGCATCGCATAGCCGCTCTGCCTGCTCTGTCAGGTCTTTTGATGCTTCTTTAAAATGTTCAATGCCCTTTTGCTGTGCAATCCTTTTTTCATTTTCCTTGTAACTCTTAATATATTTTTCAACGAGTACCGCAAAATTTTCAATCATATTTTCATCGCGGTTAAGCTTATTTTCCACTGAAGTGAGAAACCATTTTTCCGTCAGCCCCTTCTCATCTTTGGCATCTTTAAACAGCTCCGACAAACCCGACTCTTTCAGATTAATCCTTCGGATAATCGTCTCCCACTCACGCTGGTCAATCTGATACTGTTTAATACGCTCAAAATAAGCCTTGCTGTTTTGATGCATATCATAATAATTAAACACACCCTTTGACTGTGTGCGGTACTCCTCAAGCAGCTTTTTACAATTTCCAAAAGAATTAAGGACTTTTGTGTTTTCCTTTTTTTCCACGAAACCAATTCTGTCAATACAGTATTCACAACTACTCTCCGTCTTGTATTCCGCCACAAAATTATATATATCAAGCGTATTTTCCTCAGCAGACGGCGACCTGCGCACAAGCATTCCTGTAAGTGCATATCCGTTATCCCCGTCAAGCTTCCACTCTGCCATAATGATCGTCGGCTGTGATATCGTAAAATAATCCTTAAACTGGCGGTCTGCAATATTGCGGTAATTCCCCCTCACAAACAGCGCAATAACCATCTGCACAAAGACAGATTTACCGCCGCCGTTGCGCAGCGACATTAATGTGCTGTCCCCGCCGTAATAAAATGTTTCATCGTCAATGCGCATTGTATTGTTATTGTAGTTTAAATTAATCATTCTAATCCGGTTGATTTTGCTCATATAAATCTCCATTCCGCATAATTCTTAAAATTCTGTCATAATGGTTTCTGTTTAAAAGATTCCAGTCCATGAAATTATCAAGCTTTTGCGTTGTTTTAATCATCTCGTCGGCTTCCACATAGTCAACAAGTCCCTGCTCCTGCAAAAATTGTAGAATCCTTGTAATAAATCCCACCTTATTTTCACGTGACCTCGAAGATGTATCCACGCTTTTTAAAGACTCGTACACCTCTTTCATATTGGTAAATGCAATTCCGTTCTTTTCCTCTTCCTCTTCATTACTGTACGCCGCTCCTGCCTCAAGTCGCTGTGTAATGCAGTTTATCAAATCGCCTAGCTTCATAAAATCCCTTGATTTGCTGCTGCTTCCCTGCCCGTCATAAAATTCCACAAGTAATGTAAGAACAATAAATTGTGACAGATAGTATTCCTTATCCGTTGCCTTTGAACGGCACATTTTGCTTTTCAATGCTTTCTTTGAAAAACCCAGCACCTTATTATCCTCGCCCGGAATCAGATAAATTGTTTTTCCATACTTTTCAATCTCACTGTCTGCAATATCTGCCTGACTTTTAACAAGACTGCGCACAGTATCATTCTCAATATAGCTCCGGTACAACTGCTCATTGCTCTCCTCTGTTAATTCCCTGTGCTGTATCAGATAATAAAAAATTTCCTGACTACACCGTATATCTTCCATTTCGTATGCCATATATTTCCTCCACGCTTAACTATTCAACCTTTTCATTATAAATTGCTATATTTACATTACTGCACACAATGCGCCTGCCATTTTCCTGTCTGCATAATACAACTTCTTTTCCGTCCTCTATACGCTCCGCCGTAATGCGTGACACTTCTGAATCACCAAACAGTCTAAGAAGTGATTCTCCAAGATGAAATTCCTCATTTTCCTCTAAAATGTAATCCCTGCGTTCTTTTTTAAGTCTTTCAATATCCACACATTTTTCCCGCAAAAGCTCCACAACAACAGTTTTTAATGCACCTATATCCGCAGTCATTTTTTCCTTTTGCTCATCACTGATTGACTGCATAAGCTGTTCAAGAGAAATATTTCCACCATTCTGCATAACAGCACCAAAAAGCGTACTAAGAATCCCGTCATATAATGCCTGTTTCTTTGCTATCCGCTCTTTTCTCTCCTCTTCCCAGGCCTCCTCATCAAAAGAAATGACCTCTGTATCTTCTCCGCCGTTTTTCCTGACAGGCTTCTGATATTCAAGTGCTTTGCCCAGATTATAGATTCTGTCAGGTTCATTTGAAAGAAGCGGATTTAAAAATATTTCTATATTCGTAAGCCGTGATGCGTCCTCAAGTATCGGCTGATACAGCTCTTTTCTTAAATCAAACCTCTTAATCAGCGACATCTGCGTAATCTGAAACAACTGCTCGTCATAGACAGTTTTAAAATCCATGTGCATGTTAAGAATTGCCTGATGACTGCTAATCGTTCTTTGCAGATATTTTTCTATCACTTTCAGATTCGCAAGATTTTCCAGTTCCTTTTCATCCAGCTTATGAATATTAATATTCTGCTCCTCAAGCTCATGTACACGCAGTTGTACAAGCTCCTCATATTCGTGAAATTTTTTCCCCGTATCTTCTATCATCTGAAGATTTTCCCGCATTGTCTGCCTGTACTCCTCCACTGAATAATTCAACGCATTATGGCGGATTCTAAGCATCGCCTCTTCAACCTTTTTAAGCTGTATTTTAATTTGACTGAAAATATCTTTAATCGTATCTACCGCTTTATCATACTCTGCACGTTCCAGATGAAGCTTAAAAATCATTTCCTGCACTGTAAGCTTCATATTGCTCTCAATTTCCAACGTGCCGAGTAAAAGATTATAACCGTCCTCTGTCATATAATATGAGGTTCTCCGCACCCCCGAATTAACGCTGATACTTTCCATATGCCCCTGCGCATCGACATTAACCGCCTTATTGCTGATATAACGGATATTTTTGCGCTCATACTTTTCTTTTTCAAAATCATAGCAGTCAAAATAAATTGCCTCGCCCGCATTGCCAAGAATCGTATTCACCACAAAATTGATTGCTTCTTTCATATTATCGTATGTAATATTTTTATGAAAATATTTAAGATTCAGTTCATCAGCAAACTGACATATATCGTCCATTGTGCATATCTCATCACGCAGCGACTGTTCCATAATGAAAAGCATAACTGCAAATACAAGCGTGACCTGTTCTTCCAATAACTCAAAGCCATACTGCTTAAGCGTTGACTTATACATAACATTTTTTAAAAGCACCGCATACATTCCGACATTCTTCATTCTTCTTGAAAACTGCTTTAAAAAATCATACTCCATTATCTTTTTGCTCCCCGTAATCTTTTCTGTTTAAAATTTCCTGCGGAATATACCGCCCCGCCTCAAGTATACTGCATATCCTGCTCCATTGATGTTTATCAAAATATCCCGAAAATACCGTTCCTATATTGCTGTTCTGTCCTTCCTTTGTCTTCGGAAACTCTGTCAACTCCCAATTCTCCGTCTTTTTAAGCATTTTTTCATAAGCCGCCGTAAAAAGATGAATGCCGTGTACATCACGGAAACGCTCATACAAGTCTTCAAATATCCTTATTCCCTCATAATCCAAATCTCCAAAATAGAGAATCTCATTCTCCGGCTTCGTAAGATAATCCTCCAATGCAAGCGTATAATCCTTATATGACCTTAAAATACCTTTTCCTGCTCCATAAATCACCGTGTCAATTCTATAACCCAGAATACCTTCGTACCCGCCCTCCAGCATTAATTTTCTGATACTGTAAAACGGGTCTTTATTTTCAAGAATAAGGATATTTTGCGCAAGCCTTTTACTCACGGAATAATAAGCCAACGGCTCAGATGTTTCATAGATATTAAGATATTCCGGCGACAATCCTGTATTTTTTAAGATTTTTCTGCCGCCATTTAACAGAAATTTTTCACGGTGCCATATCTGAAAAC
>JAGAJD010000157.1 GCA_017626275.1 Lachnospira sp. | reverse complement strand
CTTTATCTGGTGCATGATATCTGTTCTTCTGCCACTCAATACCGGCAAGAAACGCATTACACAACATACCGTGCCAAACACTCGTCTTTAGCTCAAAGTCATCAGCATATTTTTCTGCGGCATCTTTATGAAGGTCAAGCAGCGCCACCTTTGCCCCTGCAAGCGCAAGCGTCTTTGCAAACATTCCGCACAGCACACCTCCAGCACCTGTCACAACTGCCACTTTTCCGCTTAAATCTGTCCCAAATGTCAAATCCATTGTCTCTCTCCCTTCCACGCCTGCTATCTTTCATCAGACGAACTTATTTTTTTACCGGACATTTTCTCAATAGCCTCCCACAAGCCGTTAAGATAAGTTGCGCCGAGCGCCCTGTCGTATAAGCCGTATCCGGCTCTTCCTGTCTCGCCCCATATCATTCTGCCGTGGTCAGGACGGATATAGCCGTCAAAACCATTGTCGTAAAGCGCTTTCATAATTTCATACATATCAAGCGAGCCGCATGAAGAAAGGTGCGCTCTCTCCTCAAAGCCATTGTCAAGAACCGCAACATTTCTCATATGCACAAAATGTATTCTTCCCATTTTGGCATATTTTGCTGCCATTTTCGCAACATCATTCTGATTAGAGCAGCCGAGTGACCCTGTACATAAGGTAATTCCGTTATGCTTGTCATCAACAAGTGTTAAAAATTTATCAAGATTCTGCTCATTTGTAATAATGCGTGGAAGTCCGAAAATGCTCCAGCATGGGTCGTCCTCGTGAATCGCCATATTAACATCACATTCTGCCGCAACAGGTATAACACGCTCCAGAAAATATTTAAGATTATCCCAGAGCTTTTCCTCTGTCATTGCCTGATACTCGGCAACCACATTTTTCAACTCATCTCTTGTATAGCTTGCATCCCACCCCGGAAGCGTCAAATCACTGTCGCCTGAAAGCGGATTAACCTTATCCACCTGCTCCTGATAATACACAAGTGTAGTCGAGCCGTCTGGAAGCTTATGGTCAAGCTGAGTTCTTGTCCAGTCAAAGACAGGCATAAAATTATAACAGATACATTTTACCCCAGCCTCTGAGAGACGTCTTATATTCTCACAGTAATTCTCGATATATCTGTCGCGCGAAGGCTTACCAAGCTTAATATCCTCATGAACCGGAACACTCTCAATAACCTCAAAATGAAGTCCCGAAGCCTCCACCATTGTTTTAAGCTTAACTATACTCTCCCTGCTCCAGACCTCTCCAACAGGGACATCATAAACTGCCGTCACAATCGAATACATTCCCGGTATCTGGCGTATCTGCTGAAGCGTTACCTTGTCCTCTTTTCCGTACCAGCGAAATGATAATTTCATATATTAATAATCTCCTTTTTATAATCAAAATCAGGTATCTGATTCCATCTCTCTTTAAAATAATGCGCCACAAGCTTAGGTTTTCTGTCTCTTGTAAAAATCCCCTTTTTATTTCCCTGTACTCTAAGCAGACTCTGGCTTGTCGCAAAATCCGCAAAATTCCATACCTGCTCGCCGACAACAAACGGATACTCGTCAAATACTTCATTATTCATTTTATAATATTCAACCTGATACTCCTCCGTATACATGGTCGGTGTCGTGTCATGCAGTCCCATTACGGTATCTGCGCCGTACTCCGTAAACATTAACGGCTTTCCAAGCTTCTCCCACGCGTCAAGCTCCGCTTTAAGCGCTTTTTTCGGCCCTTTAAGGTCAGGTCCTCCAAAATACCAGCCGTAATAGCGGTTAAGACATATAACATCACTTAACTTTGCAGAACAGTCTGTATCAGGCGCCGTTCCCATCTGAACGCTCACAAGCGTACATGGACGTTTCTGCGGATCTAATTTTCTTGCAAGCTCATATAAAGGTGAAAAATATTCATAAGCCCCCTCTGCCGCAGAATCAGGCTCATTTGCAATACTCCACATCACAACGCATGCATAATTTTTATCCCTTGCAATCCAGTCGCGTATTACCTCTTTATGGTGTTCAAATGTCTGAACTCCGTGTTCCTTATCAAATGTGCCTATTCTTTCGCCATTGAAATTAGCGCCGCCGCCGAACTGAAGATTAATTCCCACCGCAGGCGTCTCGTCAATAACTACAATTCCCTCCTCATCACACAGCCGCATCATCTCCTCGCTGTATGGGTAGTGGCTAGTTCTGAAGCTGTTAGCACCCTGCCATTTCATAATTGAAATATCCTTTGTATTCATTGGAATATTAATTCCACGTCCGTTTGGAAAAGTATCCTCATGCTTTCCATAACCCTTAAAATAAAACGGCTTTTCGTTAATTAAAAACTTAGTTCCCTCAACACGAACCGTTCGCACACCATAAGGAAGCACATAAGTGTCCTCACCAAATTTAACCTTAATATCATATAAATATGCGTTAAGCGGCTGCCACAAATGAACACCGTTAATCTCAAGACAGCCCTCACAGCCCTCACTTTCGGAAACAAGCTTTCCATCCCTGTCAAATACCTGCACAGTGCACTCTTGCACAATGCACTCTTGTGCAGTGCAGTCTTCCTGACCTGCAACCTCTACCATATAAATAATCTTTGCATTTTCTCCCTCAACCTGGGGAACAACTGCAATATCCTTAATATAATTTTCAGGCGTTGTATACAGTCTTACAGGTCTTGTAATTCCGCAGTAATTAAAAAAGTCAAAATTAGGATTATTCTGTGGTTTGCTGTCCCCGGAAGCTTCTGCCATGCCACCCATAAGACCGCTCATCATATTTGCTTTTCCGCCTACG
>JAGAJD010000156.1 GCA_017626275.1 Lachnospira sp. | reverse complement strand
TTTCCGATAATAATATTTATATTAAATATTATTTCATTATACAGATGTATTGGATATAATATGGAATATAGACAAACATTTATAATACCGCTTATTTGTGCATGTATTATGGGGGCAGCCACAGGTCTGACATATTATTGTGTGTATAAATTAGTTTCAAGTAATATAATTGCATTGATTTTTGCATTTGCGGCTGCGGCAGTATCATATTTTGGGTCAATGTATTTGGCAAAGAAAAAGCATTTATAAAATGCCGCTTGTGCGGCGGAATGGAGATTAGTATGCAGAGCAGATTTACAAAAAAGGCACAGGAGGCATTGACACATGCAGCAGAGGCTGCGGCAATGCTGGGCCATAGCTATATAGGTTCGGAGCATTTACTGATAGGTCTTATACAGGCGGAGGACGGTCTGGCTTCGACAGTGCTTCTCAATAATGACGTTACGGCAGATAAAATTATGAATCTTGTGTATCAGTTAATCGCACCTGACAATCGTGTCAGTGTAAAAGAACCGACAGGATATACGCCGAGAGTGCGTAAAATATTGGAAAATTCGTCAAAAGAGGCAATTCGTTTTCATTCAGAGCTTATCGGAACGGAGCATATTTTAATTGCTATTCTTAAAGAGAGCGAAAGCGTTGCTGCAAGACTTTTAAATACTATCGGAGTTGCCATTAAAAAAATATATGTGGATACATTAGTGGCAATGGGGGAGGACGCTAATTCTTATCGTGAGGATTTTCAGAACGGAAAGGTAAAAGGTAAGGATAAGAAAGCGACACAGACGTTAGACCAGTACAGCAGGGATTTGACGGAGCTTGCCAGAAACGGAAAATTAGACCCTGTTATAGGAAGAGAAGAAGAAATCAAGCGTGTGATTCAGATTTTAAGCAGAAGGACTAAGAACAATCCGTGTCTTATCGGAGAACCGGGTGTAGGTAAGACTGCGATAGCAGAGGGGCTGGCTGCAAGAATTGTGCAGGGAGATGTGCCGGAGACAATTAAGGGCAAACGTCTGCTTACATTAGACTTGTCGGGAATGGTGGCAGGCTCTAAATACAGAGGTGAATTTGAGGAGCGTATTAAGAAAGTAATAAGCGAAGTAAAGGCAGCGGGAAATGTACTGCTTTTCCTTGACGAGCTTCATACGATTATCGGTGCGGGCGGTGCAGAGGGTGCCATAGACGCTTCCAACATTTTAAAGCCTTCTCTTGCAAGAGGTGAGATTCAGTTAATAGGTGCCACGACACTTGAGGAATATAGAAAATATATTGAAAAGGACGCAGCGCTTGAGAGACGTTTTCAGCCTGTTAAGGTGGAAGAACCGACGGAGCAGGAGGCGATTCTTATTCTTAACGGTCTTCGCAGCAAATACGAAGAGCATCATAGGGTTACAATTACAGATGAGGCAGTTGAAGCGGCAGTAAAATTGTCAAAGCGTTATATTAATGACAGATATCTTCCTGATAAGGCGATAGATTTAATTGATGAAGCTGCGTCAAAGGCAAGGCTTAAGGTATATGTAATGCCTGAGGTTATTAAGAAGACGGAAGAAGAGCTTAAGGAACTGGAAAAGCAGAAGGAAGAGGCAATTAAGGCAGAAGCCTACGAGGAAGCAGGTGCAATTAAGAAAAAGCAGCTTCGTAAGAAGGAAAAACTGGAAAAGCTGACTGCACAGTGGGAAGAGGATCAGAATAATTCTGAACTGATTGTGGGAGAAGAAGAGGTTGCCGACGTAGTGTCTATGTGGACAAAAATTCCTTTGCAGAAAATTGCGCAGGCTGAGTCTGAGAGACTTTTGCAGCTTGAAAGTATGCTCCATAACAGAGTTGTAGGACAGGAGGAGGCGGTCACTTCTGTTGCGAGGGCAATAAGAAGAGGCAGAGTAGGCTTAAAAGATCCTAACCGTCCGATAGGTTCATTTCTGTTTCTTGGTCCTACCGGTGTCGGAAAGACAGAACTTTCAAAGGCACTGGCTGATGCGATGTTTGGAAGTGAAGCGGCGCTTATCCGCGTAGATATGTCGGAATTTATGGAGAAGCATACGGTATCTAAGCTTATAGGTTCACCTCCGGGATATGTCGGTTATGACGAGGGAGGTCATTTAAGTGAAAAAGTAAGGAGAAATCCATATTCGGTAGTGCTGTTTGATGAGGTTGAGAAAGCACACCCTGATGTGTTTAATGTGCTTCTGCAGGTGCTTGACGACGGGCATATCACAGATTCAACGGGAAGAGTTGTGGATTTTAAGAATACGGTCATTATTATGACCTCTAATGCAGGCGCTGAGAATATAGTAGCACCGAAAACGCTCGGATTTACTTCGATGGTTGACGAAAAGCAGAGCCACGAAAATATGAAGAGCAAGGTTATGGACGAGGTTAAGAGAATTTTCAAGCCTGAATTTATTAACCGAATTGATGAAATAATTGTATTCCACACGCTTAACAGAGAACAAATCGGACAGATTGTTGATATTATGATGAACACTGTTAATAAGAGGACGCTTGAGCAGATGAAGCTGTCTATTGAGCTTGATGAGGCGGCAAAGAATTATATACTTGATAAAGGATATGATTCCAAGTACGGTGCAAGACCGTTAAGGCGTGCAATTCAGAATGAGCTTGAGGATAAGCTGGCGGAGCTGATTCTGGAGGGAACAATAAAGAGTGGCAATAAAGTAAAGGTTACTGTTAAGGACGAAAAACTCTCATTTGGTCTTAAAAGAGGAACTAATAAATAGGGTATAAATTGCTAAAACTACTAGCATAATTTGTCGGATTATTGTATAATAAGTATACCAAAAAGATTTGCGTAACATATGATTAGGAGGACGTACAGATGCCAGTAGTGGATGAATTGATTAGGTCAGAACAGGACGGAACATTAAGTTTTGGTAATTATAAGTTAGATACAAAGTCAAAGTTATCTGATTTTGAGCATTGCGGAGATTCATATAAAGTAAAAACCTTTTATGAGATTACAAAGCTTGAAAGAAATGGTTCATTCGTATATGAATCAGTGCCGGGTACGGCAGTCAGTCATTTTAAAGCGACAGATAGCGGAGTAAGCTTTAAGGTCGAGGGAGCTGAAGACGCACAGATTACTTTGGAGCTGGAAGAAGGTTCAGAGTATGAGATATCAGTAAATGGTGAATCTGCCGGAAAGATGGCTACCAATATGGGTGGTAAGCTTGTATTGTCAGTAGAATTTGACAATGGCAGTGAAGTTCAGGTTGATGTGACAAAGGCTTGATTCGAATAACATTATAGTATGAATGTATTAAAAGGAAGCGGTCATTTCGCTTCCTTTTATGTTTTGCGCCGATTGAGCGGCGGATTGGAGATTGGTATGGCAAAGGCTAGGGAAACAGCATTTTTCTGCAAGGAGTGCGGATACGAGTCAGCTAAATGGTTTGGTCAG
>JAGAJD010000155.1 GCA_017626275.1 Lachnospira sp. | reverse complement strand
TTATATTCTTCATGCCCTCTAAATATGCATTAATTAATTTGCCTGCCACCGGACCCCATGAACCGTTTTCAATAACAGCAGCAAAGCGCTTCTGATAGTTCTTAACTTTTAAATGATACAGAAAATCCTCCATACACGGCATAAGTCCTGCATCATATGTCACACCTGCAAGAACCAGCGCATCATAACGGAAGCTGTCTGCCACCGCTTTTGCCATATCACATCTTGAAAGGTCGTAGACAACCACATTTTTTTCTCCCCTGCCGCCGAGTTCTTCGGCAAGTTTAAGTGCCGCTTTTCTGGTATTGCCGTGAATTGAAGAATAAGCTATGACAACGCCTTTCTCCTCTGCTTCATAGCTGCTCCATTTCGCATATTTATTAACGAAGTATTCAGGATTTCCTGAAATCACAGGACCATGAAGCGGTGCAATCATCTCAATGTCAAGTGACTGTGCCTTTTTTAACAGATTTGCCGTATTCGCACCATATTTTCCTACTATATTAATATAATATCTTCTCGCCTCTTCTGCCCATTCCTCTTCAAGCACTTCCTCTGACTTTCCTTCGGCAGAATATATGATACTATCTGTCAAAGCACCGAATTTTCCAAATCCGTCTGCCGAAAACAGAACTTTTTCAGTCTCTTCATATTCGACCATAACCTCAGGCCAATGCACCATAGGCGCCATAACAAAATGAAGCACATGCTTTCCGAGAGAAAGCGTATCGCCTTCTTTTACCTGTACAAATGAAATTTTGTCCATATCCATATCAAAAAACTGAGGAAGCATCTGAATTGTCTTTGCATTTGCAACTACCTGCGTTTCAGGGTATTTTGCAAGAAACCTCTCAATATTTGCGGCATGGTCAGGCTCAAGATGTGATACTACAAGATAATCCGGTGCTTTTCCGTCAAATGCCTGCTCTAAATTGTCAAACCATTTATCTGTTGCCCTGTTATCAACTGTATCCATTACAGTCAGCTTGTCATCTTTAATCACATATGAATTATATGTCACTCCGTCAGGAATCGGATACTGGCTTTCAAATAAATCCAGCGTCGTATCGTTTACTCCTACATAAATAATATCGTTTGAAATGTTTGTAACTTCCATTATTCTACCTCCATAGCATTATAATAATATTATTATATATTTTTTTGAGAAAAATACAATAGTAATCATTACTGTTTTTATAATAAGACAAAGTCCGCCTGACGAATCGTCAGACGGACTCCGTATACTATTATAAGCTAATCCTTAGTCATCAGAACCCTGAAGAGCGTCATATCCGCTTTCGCCTGTACGAACCTTTACAACGTCCTCAACATCATAAATGAAAATCTTACCGTCACCGATGTGTCCTGTGTAAAGAGCCTTTCTTGCGGCATCAATAACATCTGCAACAGGTACCTTAGAGATAACCATTTCAACCTGAATCTTTGGAAGAAGCTGCATATCAACCTCAACACCTCTGTAATATTCAGGTGCACCTTTCTGTGTACCACAGCCGAGTACCTGAGTTACTGTCATACCTGTAACACCGATATCGTTCATAGCCTTCTTTAACTTCTCAAACTTAGACTGCTTTGCAAGGATTTCGACCTTTGTAATCTTATTTGTCTTATCAGGTGAACTCTTGACAACTGCCGGTACTGCCTCATCAAGCTTAGCAGAACCGAATACCTCTACCTCATCATCAGAAGCGATAGTCAAATCATTTGCTGAAAATTCAAAACCAGCATAAGCACTTGCAAGACCATGTTCTGCATAGTCAAGACCCTTGATTTCAATATCTGCCGGTACTCTTAAACCGATTGTATGCTTTAATACCTCAAAAGTAATAAACATTGTCAAGCCAACCCATGCACATACAGTTACAACACCTAATGCCTGGATTCCTAACTGCTTGAAGCCGCCGCCGTAGAAAAGACCTGCACCGACACCATTCTGACCTGTTGAGAAAAGACCTACACAGAGAGTTCCTAACAGACCGTTTGCAAAGTGAACGCCGACTGCACCAACAGGGTCATCTATCTTACATACCTTATCAATAAATTCAATCACCAGTACTACTGCAAAACCTGCAATCACACCTTCTATTGCTGCACCATACATATCAATACAGTCTGTACTTGCAGTTACCATAACAAGACCTGCAAGTGTACCGTTTAATGACATTGAAACATCAGGCTTTTTATATCTTATCCATGTAAAAGTCATTGTTGTGATAGTCGCAACCGCTGCTGCAAGATTCGTTGTAGAGAATACCAAACCTGCAAGAGCTCCCATTACCATTTCAGTTCCGTCTGCTGCTGTTGTTGTTCCCTCCATGGCTACGGTAGAACCACCATTAAATCCAAACCAACAGAACCAGAGAATAAATACACCTAAAGCTGTCATTGTCAGGTTATGTCCAAGGATAGCTCTTGGCTTTCCGTTCTTATCATACTTACCGATACGAGGTCCAAGTACTGCTGCACCGATTAACGCTGCACATCCGCCTGCCATATGTACTGCACATGAACCTGCGAAATCATGGAAGCCTAACTCAGCTAACCAGCCGCCGCCCCAAATCCAGTGTCCTGATACAGGATATACGACTAATGAAATAATTGCACTGTATATACAATATGCTTTAAAATCTGTTCTTTCTGCCATTGCTCCTGAAACTATTGTTGCTGCTGTTGCACAGAACACAGTCTGGAAAATGAAAAATGCATAGAAAGGAACGCCTACCGGTGTTATTGCTGAATAATCACCTCTTGAAAAGAAATCAATTCCTCCGAAAAACGCATTTGACGAACCAAACATAATACCAAATCCGATTATCCAGAAAATCGGTGTTCCGATACTAAAGTCCATTAAGTTTTTCATAATAATATTTCCGGCATTTTTAGCTCTTGTAAGACCGGATTCCAAAATACAGAAGCCTGCCTGCATGAAGAATACCAAAGCTGCTGCTATAAGCACCCACGCTGTATTAACTGCTGAGAATTCCATAATTATTTCCTCCCTTTTTTTCATTAAATTTATTTTTAATTTTGATGTTCCATTTGGGAGGGCCCTTTCCCGCCAGGAGTATTGAACACGAACCTTTCAGTTGATTCTTATAAACGAAAAAGGCGCATAACCATTATAGTAATGGTTACACGCCTTTGTGTATCGCCTGTTCAATTTATGTTGCTTATTATACTCCGCTTTTTTTATAATTATTGAAAAAATCGGACATTTTTTCTTGACTTTTTTAATTTTTCTTTTATTATTTTTTTATACTCTAATTATCTTAGGTATAACACGTGTTTTTTGAAAGGAATTAAAGATTATGATTTCCGAAAATCCAATGATACAGCCATATATACTGCTAAACACTCAAAACACCACCGTGATTACAGGCAACCGCCATACCTTCTGTTTTTACGAGCTTTATAAATCACCTGTGCCGCAGCCGCTTACATTTATCCCTGCTCCTTTTACGGATATCATTATTGCGTATAACGCTTCCGGCAATGGCTGCATTTACTGCGTACATTCACCGTCCTGCACAATTACATTCACACCTGATGACTGCACGCACATAATCGGTGTGCGGTTTGATGATGCATTGTGCTTAAAAATTCCGTTCAGCCCATCAAAACCTGTAACACGGTATACTCCCGAAAATGATGACATGACTGCTGTCCTGTTAAAGCAGCTCGCCGCCTCCCGGTCATTTGACACACGGACTTCTCTTATAAACGATTTTTTAAATAATAAAATATTAGTATGTCCGACAAAGCTCTTAAAGCTTCGCACTGTCATAAAGGAAACCGACGGCTGTATTACAATCAACGAGCTTTCCGAAATCACAGGCTATTCAAACCGCCAGATTAACAGAATGTTCACCTCCTACTGGGGCTACGGTCCAAAAGATTACTGCCGCCTTATACGCTTCCAGCAGGCATTATCGGAAATTATTAAAAATCCGCAGCGCAGTAATTCCGAATTTATTGCTCATATAGCTTACTCTGATCAGGCACATTTTCAGCGTGAATTTAAACAGTTCATGAACGAAACACCGAGACAGTTCATTAAAAAGCTCATGAAAGCAGAAAATCCGCCATTACAACATTGCTGACATCAATGCCGTGCCGTGTAAGAAAAAGCCTGTCACCACACCTTTGAAGCAGACCGTATCCGATATTTTTATCAATGACACCGCCATAGATTTCTTCAATGCGTCTGTTAAATGTGTTAAAAAAATCACTCACTGATATGCCGCCTGTTTTTCTCAGTCCGAGAAACATATATTCCTCCATCTGTTCTGCTTCTGAAAGCTTCCTGCTTTCCTCCCTGACACAATTAAGCTTTGCCGCCTCATCGTCCGGCTCTGACAATAAACGGATATACTCCTCTATATCGCTTATATTGGTATAGCGGCACTCCTCAAACAGCGAAGCCGCTCCTATTCCAAAGCCGAGATAGTTTTTTCTCTCCCAGTATGACAGGTTATGACGGCACTCAAAGCCATTTTTCGCAAAGTTAGAGATTTCGTACTGGTCATAACCTGCATTATCAAGCCTTTCGCACACATATGAGTACATTTTCCGCTCGGTATCCTCATCGGGAAGTGCAGGATATTCCTCTATATGCTCATAAAGCCTTGTTCCCTCCTCAAGAATCAGACTGTACGCAGAAATATGTTCGGGATTAAATGCGATAACCTTATCCACAGTCTCTTTAAAGCCCTCATAGGTCTGACCCGGAAGTGCCGACATAATATCAATATTAATGTTGTCAAAGCCGGCATTTCTTGCAATGTCAAAGCTCTCACCAAACTGCTCAAGCGTATGAATCCTTCCCAAAAGCTTTAATTCCTTATTATCTGCCGACTGCAGACCGAAGCTTATCCTGTTGATTCCTGCACTCCAGTAAATCTGTGCATTTTCTTTTGTCAGTGTTCCCGGATTGCACTCAATCGTAATCTCCGCCTGCTGTGCGATATTAAACTTACAATACACAAAATCCAGAACCTTTTTAATCAGTTCCGGATTTATTGAAGTCGGCGTTCCTCCGCCTATAAAAAGTGTATTCACCGTATATTTTTTATCCTGTTTTGCAAAAGTCTCTGCTGTAAGTCTTATTTCTTCAATAAGCGCATTTACATAATTTTCCTTAACAGAGTCTGTTGCAGGCGCTGATAAAAAATCACAATATGCGCATTTACATACACAGAAGGGAATATGAATATATATTCCCGTAGTTTTGC
>JAGAJD010000154.1 GCA_017626275.1 Lachnospira sp. | reverse complement strand
GTTCTGTCAAGCACAGTAACGCATTTAACTGTATCCGGTATCTCACGCAGAAAATGTGCGGCAGAAAACGGTCTGAACAAATGCACCTTGACAAGTCCGTACTTTTCGCCCTTACCATTACACTCATCGATAGTTTCCTCAATAGTTTCACATACCGAACCCATCGCAACAACAATATATTCTGCGTCTGACGCTCCATAATACTGAAAAAAACGGTATTCTCTTCCTGTAAGACTGCTCACCTTATTCATATAAGATTCCACGATTGGAATTATGTTATTGTAAAACGGATTAGCCGCCTCCCTCATCTGAAAATAAATGTCAGGATTCTGCGCCGTTCCACGCATTACAGGGTGATTTGGTGACAATGAATTTTCCTTAAATTTCCTTAAAGCCTCCATATCCATCAAATTTTTCAAATCTTCATATTCTAATGCCTCAACTCTCTGTATTTCATGTGAGGTTCTAAAGCCGTCAAAAAAATGTACAAAAGGCAGACGTCCCTTAACTGCCGACAAATGTGCAACTACCGCCATATCCATGACCTCCTGTACGGAAGATGAAGCAAGCATGACACAGCCCGTCTGCCGCACCGCCATTACGTCCTGATGATCACCGAAAATGCTCAGCGCCTGCGCCGCTATTGCACGTGCGCTGACATGAAATACTCCCGGAAGCAGTTCGCCTGCCGTTTTATACATGTTAGGTATCATAAGCAGCTAGCCCTGTGAAGCGGTAAATGTCGTAGTAAGCGCTCCTGCCTGAAGCGCACCGTGAAATGCACCTGCCGCGCCTGCTTCTGACTGCATTTCCACTACCTTTACGCTCTGTCCGAATATATTTTTTCTTCCTGCCGCCGCCCAGTCGTCGACAACCTCAGCCATGGCAGAGGAAGGTGTTATCGGATAAATCGCCGCAACCTCCGTATAAGCGTATGCCACATATGCCGCAGCCGTATTTCCATCTATCGTCATTGTAATTTTACCCATACCAATCCCCTTCCCTTCCTACAATCTGCTTCCATTGTCAACCCATTCTTTAGCATTGACCACAGCCGACTCTCCCGGCACAGCCACCTGCGACTTTTCTTTAGCTTTCTTTTCATCTGCCCATGCCGCAGTTCCCTCATTATCCTGCTCATTTGTCTTACCAAGACGGGCATTATTTTCTCCATGCAGCCCCTTACATTTTTGTGTATCCATAAAAATTAAAAACCCCGCTTTCTGAAAATTACCTGATTTGCTATCAGTCTTTCCATAAGCGGGGGATTTATACCCTGTTTATTCACTTTCTATATCAATACTTTTCACATTTTTTATTGACCTCCATATAATATTTTAGTATAATAATTTTAATACTCTTTGCACTGCATAATTAATCTACAGTACAAACTGAGCAGGCCGGGGCTAACCGCCTATGGAGCCGGGTCACACGAGTGGCAGTGGATATTGCATCCGCGGGACAGTAGTTGCTAATACTGGATTCGTGGGTGTTTTTTTATACCCTTTTTCCAGAAAAAAGCATGTGCCATAGAGCTATCACACTTATTTTTAGGAGGTAACTGTTATGGAAACAACCAACAATGAAACTCTATCTACCACTTCAAAAACTGACAGCTTTGAAAAGGTTGCCACTAAGGTAACTACTGTCAGCATCATCGGAAACCTGATATTATCGGCATTTAAACTTCTTGCCGGAATTATCGCCAATTCCGGTGCTATGATAAGCGACGCAGTTCACTCTGCTTCTGACGTATTCAGCAGTATTGTCGTCATCATAGGTGTCAAATTTTCATCTAAGGCTTCCGATAAGGAACACCCTTACGGTCATGAACGTTTTGAATGTGTCGCTGCTATTATCTTAGCTGTTGTGCTTTTAATCACAGGACTGGCAATAGGCGTTAAGGCTGTACGGAATATTTTCGGCGGCAATTATGAATCGCTTGCCATTCCCGGCGTTCTTGCTTTAATTGCAGCCATCGTATCAATTATTGCCAAGGAAGCTATGTACCGATACACAAAAATTTATGCAAAAAAACTTGATTCGAGCGCACTTATGGCAGACGCATGGCACCACAGAAGCGATGCACTCTCATCTATCGGTGCTTTAATAGGTATCGCCGGTGCAAGAATGGGTTATCCGATATTTGACCCAATCGCAAGCCTTGTTATCTGCGTATTTATCGTAAAAGCTGCTGTTGACATTTTTATGGACGCAATAAACAAAATGGTAGACCACTCATGTGATGAGAATACTGAAAATGCAATGCGTGACTGCGCAAAATCACATGACGGCGTTATGAGCGTGGATTTCCTGCATACTCGTGTATTCGGTAACAAAATATACGTTGATATTGAAATCAGTGCCGACGGCAGCCGCCCTCTCAATGAAACGCATGCGATTGCAGAGAAGGTACACGATTCCATCGAAGCAAATTTTCCAAAGGTTAAGCATATTATGGTTCATGTAAATCCTTACAATGAATAACTTTTACATAAGGAAGAATTATTATGAAAGACGAAAAGAAAAAACTTATACTAAACAATGTGATTTTTCTAGGACTTGTCAGCTTCTTTGCTGATATTTCAAGCGAAATGGTCTATCCCTTAATACCGCTTTACCTTACGGCCTCATTTGGTGCTACTCCTGTACTTGTGGGCATTATTGAGGGTATCGCCGAAAGTATTGCAAGCCTTTTAAAAGTATTCAGCGGCTATATCAGCGACCGCTACCAGCATAAAAAACCTATTGCTTTCATCGGCTATGCCACAGGTCTTATCTATAAGCTCGCTCTTATTTTTGCCGGCTCATGGATTGGGATTCTGTCAGCAAGAGTTATAGACCGTTTCGGCAAGGGAATAAGAACTGCTCCGCGCGATGTCATGGTATCAGAAAGTGCTGACAAATCAAAGCTTGGAAATGCTTTCGGTATACATAAAGCGCTTGATATGGCAGGTTCTGCTATCGGTGTGCTTTTGGCATTTATTTTATTAAAAAATCTTGGAGACGGCAATTATAAGCTGATTTTTGCCATTTCCATTATTCCGGTAATATTTGCACTTATAATGTTTGCATTTATCAGGGAAAATAAAACACCACGCAGCAGGGTGAAAAGAGAGCATTTCTGGCAAAACGCAGGAAAGCTTGATAACAGCCTTAAACTTTATCTTGTTATCGCTTTTATTTTCACTCTGGGAAATTCCTCAAATTCTTTTCTGCTGCTTCGTGCAAATGATATCGGCTTTTCCGATACAGATGTAATTCTTCTGTATTTTCTTTATAATACAGTGACTTCTCTTCTTTCTGTGCCTTTCGGAAAATATTCCGATAAAATCGGGCGTAAAAAGATACTGGTTGGCGGCTACATAACCTTTGCAGCCGTATACTTAGGCTTTGCATTTGCAGCCTCAAAACCTGCGCTTATCATAGCATTTGTGATGTATGGCGTATATACTGCAATGGTGGCAGGAGTTGAGCGTGCGTTTATTGCCGAAATTGCTCCTGCAAACTTAAAAGGAACTATGCTTGGACTTCACTCAACGCTTGTCGGTATAGCTCTGCTTCCTGCAAGCGTAATCGCCGGCGTACTTTGGGATACTATCGGTTCATTTGCACCGTTTGTTTTCGGTGCCGCACTTTCCGCCGCAGCCGCAATACTGCTTGCCATATTCTTTAAACCACAGCGTAGTGCTGAATAAAAATACGACTAAAAATCTCCCTTTCAGGCTAAACAACTGCCTTAAAGGGAGATTTTTGCTGTTTTTAATAATATTTATCTTGTATGTGATTTTGCAGAATCAGGTCTGTTAAATAAAGATGTTGATAAATATCTGTCGCCGGAATCCGGTAACAAAACTAAAATTGTTTTACCCGCATTTTCTTTTCTTGCCGCAAGTACACATGCCGCTTTTAACGCTGCTCCCGATGATATTCCGACCAATGCACCCTCAGTCACCGCAAATCTTCTGCTTTCCTCAAACGCATCGCCGTTATCAACAGTAATAATTTCGTCATAAACCGATGTATCTAAGGTTTGCGGAACAAAGCCCGCACCAATTCCCTGTATTTTGTGTGGTCCTGAAACACCCTTAGATAATATCGGGCTTCCTGACGGCTCAACTGCAACAACTTTCACATCAGGATTCTTCTGTTTCAGAAATTCCCCAACGCCTGAAATAGTACCGCCTGTGCCCACACCTGCAACAAATATATCTACTTTTCCGCCTGTCTGCTCCCATATCTCAGGTCCCGTAGTTTCCCGGTGCATTTTCGGATTTGCCGGATTTTCAAACTGTCCGAGAATTATGGAGTTGGGTATTGTTTCATTTAACTCCTTCGCCTTTGCGATAGCACCTTTCATTCCCATCGCACCTTCCGTTAAAACCAGTTCAGCTCCATAAGCCCTGAGCAAATTTCTCCTTTCCACGCTCATTGTATCAGGAAGAGTAAGGATTGCATGGTATCCCTTTATCGCCGCAACCGATGCAATACCAATTCCCGTATTGCCGCTGGTCGGTTCAATAATCGTAGCCCCCTCCTTTATCAGACCTTTCTGCTCTGCCTCTTCAATCATCGCTAAAGCTATACGGTCCTTAACACTTCCTGCCGGATTAAAATATTCCATTTTAGCAAGAATATTCGCCTTATCAGCACCACTGGCTTTTTGGTATCTGCTGATACTGACAATCGGTGTATTTCCAATTAAATCCAAAACACTTTCAAATACTTTACTCACTTTTACTCCACCTTTCTCATCATTAATAGTGAATAATTATGTTCCGAGCTATCCCGCAAGCACATTTCCCATTAATCCAGTAGGATAACTATTATTTAATACAATAGCACCAAATACATATTATGTCAATAAATTGTAAAGATTTTTTGTAAGAAAGCAAAAAAGGACTCTGAACCTTAATCAAGATTCAAAATCCTTTTCTTACAAACACAGCCAGTATCAGCGTGCAATTACAATTCGTCAAGCATTTGTGCCGGATTTTCGGCCGCCTTTACTTTTCCGAATGCTTTTACGATTATTCCGTTTTCATCTATCAAATATGTTGTACGCACTACACCCATTGATACCTTACCGTAATTCTTCTTTTCCTTCCATACATCATAAGCCTGAATTGCTGTCAGTTCAGGATCTGAAAGCAGTGTAAACCCAAGATTATACTTTTCTTCAAATTTCTTGTGCGATGCTACGGAATCCTTGCTGACTCCAAGAACTACTGCTCCTTTTTCTGTAAACTGCGGGTAAAGCTCACTGAATCCGCATGCCTGCTTTGTACAGCCCGGTGTACTGTCCTTCGGATAAAAATACAGAATAACCTTTTTTCCGGCATATTCACCCAATGTATGAATATCTCCGTTCTGATCCTGTAACGAAAACTCCGGTGCTTTTGTTCCTATTTCTAACATGATAACCTCCATTCTTCTGCCCTTAGCTGACAGTTCAAATTGACTGTTTATTTTCTATAATGCTTGTTTCTCCATGCGACTTCATTTCAAGCTTTCTTTTATACATTTTCTCATCAGCTCGTCTGAATACGCTTTCATAGCTATTGTCAGTCATTTTATCATATACGGCACTGCCTATCGCTGCAGATAACTTCATCTCACCGATATCGCTGTTTAACGCCATTGAAAATTTCTGCTCATATTCAGCACACTCTTTGTCACCGGCATTTTTTAAAATTACCGTAAACTCATCTCCGCCAATACGATAAACATTCTCATTACCGAAAATATCGGCAATAATGTGGGACGCACCAATAATAAATTTATTTCCGCAGTCATGACCATACGTGTCATTGATAACCTTAAGGCCATTTATATCAATAACAAACACAGAAAAAACATTTCCGCTATTTTGCATATTCTCCTTGATTACGGAAACCTCGTGCATATATGCAGTATTGTTCTTTATACCCGTCAGCTTATCAATATAAGCAAGGTTATTAATATAATTAATCCTTATCTTTAACTGGTTTGCCGTCTCCCTCAAACTTTCAGCAAGCGTTCCCACCTCATCTTTTGACTTGCAGACCGGTGAAATATCAAGATTTCCGGCTGCTATTTCCTTCGCTGCAATATTAAGCTCTTTCAACGGTTTAATAATAGTTTTTGCAATCCTTACTGCTACAACTATAAATACCACAGCTATAACAATCGTCATAATGATTATGTGAAAAATAAGGGTATTTTTGGTCTTGTCTATCTCCGAAACAGGTGCAGTAACAGCAAGACACATACCATTTTGAAGAGTTCTAAAAGCAGCTCTCTTTTTCACTCCGTTCCATGTATAATCATAAAGACTGTTCGTACCTGTAATAACATCATCTTCCACATGCGCAAGACTTTCACTTAATTCACTTACCAAAGCTCCATTCTCGTTATTTCTGCTATGCACAATTTTAAAATTTTCATCAGCAAGAAAAGCATATCCTGTTTCACATATTTTAATGCTGTCAGTTTTTCCTGTCACATAAGTAAAATCAATATCCATACCAACTATTCCGACAAGCTCATTATACTTATAAATCGGAATAACATAGGAAATAAGGTTAGCTCCCGTATTCTCGTTATAATATGGCTGCATCCATACGGCACTGCCTTTGCTCACAGGCACATAATACCAGCCCACATGCGGAATATCGTCCGGACTGTACATATTAAAATCCGTAATTTCAAAATCTTCAAAACTTCCGCTTTGTGAATCTTTCACCATAAAGAAGCCTGCCGTTGAATAAGTAATGTCAGGATTAAATCTTATGTAAACTCCAACCGCACCATCTGTTTCATTGGCAACCATTAAACCGAGTTCTTTAATAAGCTGTGTATATTCGTTAAAATATGCAGTATCATTTGAAAGTCTCTCTGCACTTTCAAGATTATCAATCGCATACACCGACATAATTTCAACAGACCGCTCAATTCTTGCAAAAACATTGTTAAGCTCCTGTGCTTTCTCACTGCATGTAAGATTCATAATCTTAACCATATCTTTATCGATAGCATATTGGAAACTAAATATTCCT
>JAGAJD010000153.1 GCA_017626275.1 Lachnospira sp. | reverse complement strand
GCTTCAGAAGCTTGGTTTTAACCGGCTGCAGTCTGTGGAGATTGAAAAGGGATTGGTCAACAATGTTGATATTACAAAATATGCAGAGCAGAAATTTGATGCGGCACAGATGAAGTCTATAAGACTTGCATTGGAGGAAGGACTTGATGTTACGCCGTTTGCAGATGATAGATATAATTATATGCAGATGGAAGAGATTAAAGCCGTTATGAAAGAGAATGTGTCATTGGACGCAATATGCAACCCGGCATATGATTATACGGTTATGAAAGAGATTCGTCTGGCAGAACGAATGAATTATGACATTACGAAATATGCAAAGAGGGGATTTTCGGGAAATGTCTTAAGACAGATTCGTAAGGCAAGAGAAAAAGAGATTGATTTATCATTTTTTGTCAATGAGGGATTTGATGAATACCAGTTAAGGGAAATCAGACTGGGAATTGAATATTGTGTAGATGTTACAAGGTATCTGCTGCATGAATATACAGGAGATCAGATGAAGCAGCTTCGTCTGGGGCTTCAGGCGGGGATTGATATAAGCTGGTACTCGATGGTTGGCTTTTCTTCCGCACAGATGGAGCAGGTCAGATTAGGACTTGAAGCGGGAATTGATGTTACTGATTATGCAGATCCGTTTATTGATGCACTGGAGATGGAGGATATGCGTCTTAAACTGGAGGGCAGGGCAGAAGGCGAATGTCTTGATGATTTGCAGAGTCAGGAAGTACTGCTGGGACTTGAGAGCGGTGTTGATGTCAATCTGTACGCAGATGCGGTATATGATTTCAAGCAGATGGAGCAGATTCGTTTAGGCTTGGAACACGGAATTGATGTCACGGAAATGTTAAATCCGCTGATACCGAGTGACGAAATGATGAACATGCGTCTTGAAATGGAGACGTTAAAAAAATAAGACACTATACATAAAGATATGCAGCCTGTTTGGGCAGAATTGAGGTATATATGGGGACACCTGAAATTCTTAACGGAATGGAACAATTAAATAAAAAAGATATTCAGGTTGTAATAGCCGAGGACAATATGTCTGCTACGTTACTGCTTAGCAGACCCGGTGACACGGAGACACCATATACATACGATGAGCTTATGAGGGAGTTATCTTATGCCGGAGTAAAGATGGGAATAGATGACAGTCAGGTTCACCGCATGGTTGAGGAGTGTGTTTATAATGTGTCAGTAGTTGTTGCACAGGGAAAGCCCGTAGAGGACGGAGAAGACGGCTATTATGAATTTGAATTTGAGACGGATTTGAAGGCAAAACCGTCTGTCAGAGAAGATGGCTCTGTGGATTATTATAATATTAAGTTTTATGAGAAGGTCAGTGAGGGAGATAAGCTGGCACAGTATTATCCACCGACTAAGGGAGTTTTCGGTTTTGATGTAAAAGGAAAGCTTCTGACGCCTAAGCAGGGCAAGCCAAAATCTCCGCTTAGAGGAAAAGGCTTTACAGTATCAGAGGACGGCAATTCATATTATGCTGCGATTGACGGTAAGGTGGAATACTGTAATTATGACCTTAAGGTTGTAAATGTGCTTGATATTACAGGCGATGTTGATTTAAATGTAGGTAATATTGATTTTAACGGTGATGTTAATATTACGGGTAATGTTATAACGGGTGTTACTATTCGTGCAATGGGAAATATCTACATTGGCGGTTACGTTGAAGGTGCTGTTATTAAGTCACAGAAAGATATAGTTCTTAATAAGGGTGTTAATGCTAACGGCATTGGCAGGATTGAGGCAAAGGGCTGTGTTTCTGCAAGATTTTTTGAGAATGCAATCGTATTTGCTGAGGGAGACGTTAATGCCGGATATATTCTAAACAGTAATATCTTATCCATGGGAAAGGTTATTGTTTCAGGAAACAGAGGAACGATTCATGGAGGAGAGGTTACGGGAGTAATGGGAATTGAGACTTCCAGTGTCGGAAATGCTTCATATGCACCAACTAATTTAAGAATCGGTGTTACAAAGAAGCTGAGAATGGATTATGCCAATATTATCGTTCAGATAAAGGAAATTGATTCCCAGATTGAGATGTACGAGAGTGCATTAAATAAGCTCAATATTATCAGAACAGCCAAACCGGAGGCTTTTGACAGTGCTTCTTATACAAAGATTTGCCAGTCAAAGATTATTAAGAGTGCAGAAAAGGCCAAGAGTGAAGAAGAGGGGAAAAGGTTATACAATCTTATTAAGGAATCAGGTAAAGCAGTTGTAAAGATAAATTCAAAGATTTATCCGGGAACAAGAGTTTATATTGAAGCAATGGTCTATGAACCGGCAGATACGCTGATTCATGTTTTAATAAGAAAATTTAATGACAGTATTGTGGTTAGGGATTATGAAGAATAGCGGAGGAACTATCTGAATGATAGAAGAAGTTGTGTCGATAGATTTGCCTGTTCATGAAAGACTTGTGGTAAGGAAGAACAGACTTCAGCCGCAGAAGCTGACCGGCAGAGAAAAGAGAATCTCCATTGTGACGGGAACACATGGTGATGAACTGGACGGACAGTATGTTTGTTATGAGATTATAAGACGGCTGAAAGCAAATCCGGAAAAATTGAAGGGAATTGTTGATATATATCCAGATGTGAATCCTCTTGGACTTGATACAGGTTCAAGAGGAATCCCTATGTTTGACCTTGATATGAACAGGGTATTTCCGGGAGATAATAATGGGGCTATGGCAGAATATGTGGCAGCCGGAATTGTTGAGGATATCATTGGAAGCGATATGTGTCTTGATATTCATTCAAGTAATATTTTTGTGAAGGAAGTACCGCAGGTGCGCTTAAATGACGATAATGCTGAAAAGCTGCTTCCTTATGCCAAAATGCTTAATGCTGATTTTGTGTGGATATATTCTTCAATTACAGTATTAGATGCGACGCTGGCATACAGCCTTAACAATATGAGTGTTCCGACGCTCGTTGTCGAAATGGGTGTAGGACACAGAATTGATAATACATACTGCCGCCAGCTTATTACCGGAATTTTTAATATGCTTATAAATATGGGTATATGGGCTGATGAACCGATTAATGTAAAGCAGCCTATTATATCCACAGAGGGCGAAGTAAGTATAATTAATGCTGCACAGACAGGTGTGTTTGTATCGGCAGTAAACAGCATGGGAACGATAGGAATTGGAACACATATCGGAGATATAATCGAGCCTATTGAGGGAAGAATACTTCAAAGAATTGAGTCTCCGACAGACGGTATTATTTTTACACTGAGGGAAAATCCGGTTGTATACAAGGGAGCATTAATTGCACGTGTATATGGCGGAAGAAAGTCAGGGCAGGTATGAGAAAAGAAGTTTTATATCAATTAAAGGGACTGTATCGTGAAGATTTTATCATAGAGGGATACAGATTTGGCGGTGAAGAAAACTCTGCCTGCATTGTAGGTGCTTTGAGAGGCAATGAGATGCAGCAGCTATATATCTGTTCGCAGCTTATTAAAGTATTAAAGGATTTAGAGGCACATGGAGCTATTACGCATGGCAATGGAATTTTAGTTGTTCCGTCTGCAAACAGTTATTCAATGAATGTGGGAAAGCGTTTTTGGGCGCTTGATAATATAGATATCAACAGGACTTTTCCGGGTGACGTTAACGGTGATACGACAAAGCAGATTGCGGCACAGTTGTTTGATAAAGTAAAAGGCTATAATTATGGAATCCAGTTTGCAAGCTTTTATATGCAGGGAGATTTTATTCCGCATGTGCGTATGATGGAAACAGGTTATCAGAGTGCCAGTCTTGCCAATCTTTTTGGGCTTCCTTATGTTGTAATACGAAAGCCGAAGCCGATGGATACGGTGACACTCAATTATAACTGGCAGATGAACGGAACCAATGCATTTTCCATATATACAAGCAGTACGGATTTGGTTGACGATGCGTCTGCAAGGCAGGCAGTGTCCTCAGTGCTTAGATTTCTTACAAGAATGGGAATCTTAAAATATAATAATCACAGCGGTTATATTGCAAGTGTAATTAATGAATATGACCTGCTCCCCGTAAAGTCATATGACGCAGGATTTTACAGGAGATTAAAAAATCCTGGAGATCCGGTGTTTCACGGTGATTTGATTGCGGAGGTAATCGATCCGTATGAGGGAATGGTTAAAAGTCAGATTTTTTCACAGACTGACGGAATAGTATTTTTTGCACATACTGCGCCGATGGTTATGGGAAATGAAGTTGTTTACAAGATTATCCGCAGAATGCACGAATAGTTATTTTACCATTGAGAAATGGAATATGATGTGTTAATATGATAAAATAAGCAAAAGCTGAGACGCTTTAAGGCGTCGTACCCAGCATGATTAGGAGGAAAAAATGAGCGGCGTTAAGAGAGTTTTTGTTGAAAAGAAAAAACCATATGCTGTAAAAGCAAAAGAACTTCATGATGAGATTACGGGATATCTTGGAATTAAGACTATTACACAGGTAAGAGTATTAATACGTTATGATATTGAGAATCTTTCAGAGAATACATATACACAGGCTTTGACAACTGTATTTTCAGAGCCGCCGGTAGACGATGTGTATGAGATGGATTTTCCATCAGATTCAAAGGATTTTGTATTTTCCGTAGAATATCTGCCGGGACAGTTTGATCAGAGAGCAGATTCCGCAGAGCAGTGTGTGCGGTTTTTTAATGAGAATGAGACACCGGTAATTAAGACAGCGACAACTTATGTAATTACAGGTACATTGACAGAAGAGGAAAAGAGTAAGATTAAGGAATTATGTATTAATCCTGTTGATTCAAGAGAGGCGGGAAGCGAGCTGCCTGAAACTCTTGTTACGGAATTTAAGGTTCCTGATGATGTGTTGATTTTTGACGGCTTTAAGGATATGTCAGAGGACGAGTTAAAGAAGCTTTATGATTCTTTGGGACTTGCGATGACATTTAAGGATTTTAAGTTTATTCAGGAGTATTTTGCAGGTGAAGAAAAGCGTAATCCGTCTATGACTGAGATTCGTGTGCTTGATACATACTGGTCAGACCACTGCCGCCATACGACATTTGCAACAGAGTTAAAGAGTGTAGAATTTAAAGATGGCTTTTACAGAGAACCTATGGAAGCCACATATAAAAAATATCTTGCAGACAGAAGTGAGATTTATAAAGATAGAAAAGATAAGTTTGTGTGCCTTATGGACCTTGCACTTATGGCAATGAAGAAGTTAAAGGCAGAGGGCAAATTACAGGATCAGGAAGAATCAGAAGAAATTAATGCATGCAGTATTGTAGTGCCTGTCGAGATTGACGGAAAGACAGAGGAGTGGCTTGTAAACTTTAAAAATGAGACACATAACCACCCGACTGAGATTGAGCCTTTCGGTGGTGCTGCTACGTGTCTTGGCGGTGCAATCCGTGACCCATTGTCAGGACGTACTTATGTATATCAGGCAATGCG
>JAGAJD010000152.1 GCA_017626275.1 Lachnospira sp. | reverse complement strand
TATAACCTTACAGTACAGGCAAGCGGAAGAACTCTTTCGGGAGGTCTTGATCCGGCGGCACTTCATATGCCGAAACGTTTCTTTGGTGCGGCAAGAAACATGAGAGAGGGCGGAAGCCTTACAATCCTTGCCACGGCACTTGTTGAAACAGGAAGCAAGATGGACGATGTTGTATTTGAGGAATTTAAAGGAACAGGTAATATGGAGGTAGTTCTCGACAGAAAGCTTTCCGAGAAGAGAGTATTTCCTGCGATTGATATTGCAAAGTCAAGTACAAGACGTGAAGACCTGCTTTTAAGCGGCGAAGAGCTTGAAGCGGTGGATATAATGCGAAAAGCATTAAACGGATTAAAGACTGATGAGGCAGCAGAAAGAATTCTTGATTTATTTGTAAAAACAAAGAACAATAAGGAATTTGTACAGGTTGTAAGAAAGAACAGATATATTTAAAATAATACTTGCATTAGTTGTAATCTTATGATACAATATGAAAGCTGTTTATCGCAGATAAAGAGAGTACTTTGTGAGATTCGTCTCACAATGACAATACTAAGTTCAATATTAAAGAGGTGAAAATCATGAGAGAAGGAATCCATCCAGAGTACCATCAGGCAAAGGTTATTTGCAACTGTGGAAACGAATTCGTTACAGGTTCAACAAAGGAAGAAATCCATGTTGAAATTTGTTCAAAGTGCCATCCTTTTTATACAGGACAGCAGAAAGCTTCAGCAATTCGTGGACGTATTGATAAGTTCAATAAGAAGTACGGAGTACAGAACAATTAATTATGACATAAGGTTGAGGTTGACCAAACCTCAACTTTTTTGTTATTATTAAGCATATATGTTGTTCAAATTAAGGCTGCACAGAGTTTTTGCGTTGAGAACGCCGCAGAAAGCCGATATTCGTCTTGAACTGCGTTCTCGGAATGGAGATTGATATGAAACCATCAGGAATTGGCGGACAGGCTGTTATTGAAGGAATTATGATGAAAAGTAAAGATAAATATTCCATAGCAGTCAGAAAGCCGGATAATGAGATTGAGGTGACAGTCAGGGAATGTAACCGTCTGTCAGACAAATACACATGGCTTAATTATCCGATAATCAGGGGAATTTATAACTTTGCAGATTCTTTGATTACAGGAATATCAACGATTAATTACTCTGCTTCATTTTATGATGACCCGGCAGAGCAGAAGAGTACGAAGGTTGATGAAATAGGGAAAGCTGTATTTAAAGATAAGCTTGAGGCGGTGCTGATGGCGTTTACGGTTATTTTTTCCATTGTATTTGCAGTCGGACTATTTATGCTGATTCCGTACTTTATTTCAAGACTGCTGGCTAAATATATTGCCTCACAGTTTTTGCTTAATTTTATTGAGGGTATTGTAAGAGTAGCCATATTTATTCTGTATATTGTGGCTATATCATGTATGAAAGATATTAAGAGGACATTTATGTATCATGGAGCAGAGCATAAATGTATTAATTGTATAGAGCATGGCGCAAGACTTATACCTGAAAATGTCAAAAACAGCTCAAGATTACATAAGCGATGCGGAACAAGCTTTTTGTTTATCGTAATGTTTATCAGTGTGTTTTTCTTTATTTTTATTCGTATTGATAATACTGTATTGCAGCTTGTTGTAAGATTGCTTCTTGTTCCGCTGATAGCAGGTGTGTCATACGAGGTTACACGCTGGGCGGGAAAAAGTGATGATCCTGTGGTTGAGATACTTAGTAAGCCGGGAATGTGGCTTCAGAAGCTTACAACGAGAGAGCCTGATATGGATATGATAGAGGTTGCCATTAAAGCAGTGGAAGAGGTATTCGACTGGGAAGCTTTTCTTTTGGAATATTATAAGGATTTGGAAGAGCCTGAAGCTGAAATGGCGGCAAATGAAGCGGCTTTGGCATTGGCAGGAACAATTAAGACTAATGCGGATAAAAAGACACGTTCTTTAAATCCGGAAGAAATTACGCAGGAATCCAACACACCGTCAGCTAAGCAGAGTGTATCTGATTATACTGTGCCGGAAACGGCATTTGTACAGGAACATTTGGCAGGAGATGAATCGGAAAGCACGGTTCATGATGTGGAATTTGAAGAAAATGACGATTTAGCAGATGATGATACTCTTCCTGAAGGCTTTGAAATAATTGAAGATGACGATACTTATGATAATGCGTTAAGAAGCAGGGAAGACATTTTAAACCGCAATGACTGGGGCGGCGATGAAGAAAAACTTAATGCAAAGCCAACAGTCACGGTATCTGAAACGGCTGAAATACATGAAACAGCCGAAACGCTTGAGGCGGCAGCGTCAGAGTTAGCTGAGAATGAGATTGAGGGAGCTGACGATGATAACGACGGGTTTGAGTTTATCGAAGAGGACGATGATGATATAGATTGTGCTGATGACCTCCCGATTTTTAAGCAGAGAGCGGATAAGAAGCGGTGAAAATGATGAAATCAGAAGAAAAATTAACACTTGCGGGAGTTGTCCGCAGTGCGGCGGCACATTTGGCTGAATGTGGTGTGGAAAATGCTGAATATGACAGCTTTGCACTGATGTCGGCAGTCAACGGAATGGATAGGACATATTATCTTGTTCATGGAAGAGACCCCGTTAAACAGGAAGAATATGAAAGGTTTGCGGAGTATGTTAAGAGGCGGTGTAACAGAGAACCTTTACAGCATATTCTCGGAAAAGCATATTTTTTCGGGCATGAGTTTAAGGTGAATTCTAATGTGCTTGTTCCGCGTCCCGATACAGAGATACTTGTGGAGGAAGCATTAAAGGTTATTGAAAACGGCAGCGTTGTTCTTGATATGTGTACGGGTTCCGGCTGTATTATTCTTACTTTGGCATTGGAAAAACATTTAAAAAGAGGAATAGGTGTTGATATTTCGGCAGAGGCACTTAAGGTAGCAGAGCAAAACCGTAAAAGTCTTTTGGCAGAAAATGTTGATTTCGTGCTGAGTGATTTGTTTGAAAATGTGGAAGAATGTTTCAAAGCAGGAGAAAAGGCAGATGTGATTGTGTCAAATCCGCCATATATCCCGACGGCTGTGATTAACGGACTTTCAGATGAGGTAAGACTTCATGATCCGATGATTGCACTGGACGGTCACGATGATGGTCTGTATTTTTACAGAAAAATTACTTCACAGGCTGCAGCGCATTTAAAAGTAGTCTTTTGCATAACCCCAGTCGCGCAGGGAATCCATATTGCCGAGTTCGAGATGATCCTGCAATCCCGCCT
>JAGAJD010000151.1 GCA_017626275.1 Lachnospira sp. | reverse complement strand
TTATTCAGCCTGTTATCAACGACAGACGATAACAATTCTCTTGTACCGTCAATTATATCCCTGTAAATCGCTGTCATCTCGATAGCCTGCTGATACTCTACCATTACGTCCTCAAGCAGTTCCATATCCTCCGGATACTGTTCCAGACGTTTATATCTTCTCAGACGCTCCAGCACAATACTGTTGGAACGAAGTGAAGTTGCAAAATATACGAGCGTAGATTCCAGCTCATGCAGCTCAATAATATCTATGTCCTGTGTATCTCAGTCAATTCTTTCTTCTATTTCAATTCGTTTCTTGTCAATCCCTCTTAAGTATGCCTGATAAAGTGCCGCAGAACGAAGAAGAAGCTGATAAATAAATCTCATTTTCTTCTTTGTACTAAATTCTTTGACCTTGTTTCTCACAAAATAATGCAAAATAGGTGTATCCTCTTTACATATTGTAATAATTGCATTCTGCTTGATCAAAATACCAAGAGGAATTGTAGTATACATTTTCTTTTCATGTCTGACCTCAGGAGACGGAATATCAACCAATACCAATGTGTATCCATCTTCAAGACTGATACGGGCGCTTTCTTCTTCATCTAATGCCGTTGCCAAATCGCTGATTTCTATACCATAAAATTCTCCCACCATATTCATTTCTTTACCGGTTGGATTAATCATCTGTACCCATACCCCATCTTCAAAGTCATCAATCTGACTGATTACTGCATGATCTGTCTTGAAAATGTTTATCATGGCTTTCTCCTTCCGCTTGATTTTATATGCACTATCATATCATCACAGAGTAAAACTTTGTTTGACTCTGACACCATTAATATAGCATAATCTGCTCTATTTGTAACGCATTATTTATCACAAATAATCCGGCAAAGCTCTTCGACAGAATCCCTCAGCAGCCGATGCCTTTGGCAGTATACCATATCGGCATACTTCTCATATAATGCCCGTCTGTCTGAAAAAATTTCTTTAATAGTGCTCTTTCCGTTAGATACAACTCCGCGTTCCTTTAAGTCACCAAGACGCTCTCTTAACTCTTCCTCTGAAACCTCAAGATAAATAACAGTTCCTATTGATTTAAGGTGCTGCATTGCCTCGCTTCCGTATACAACGCTTCCTCCCGTTGCAATTACAGTATGCTCCGCCTCAATTGACTTGTTGACATCATTTTCTATCTGAATAAATCCCCTGTCACCATATTCATCGATAAGCCGCTCTAATGTTTTTCCGTATTTTTCCTGAATTACCAAATCCGAATCAATAAAACGAAAACCTAAACGCTTTGCAAGCACAACACCTATTGTACTCTTTCCGCTTCCCGGCATACCTATCAGTATAATATTTCTTACATTTTCTTTCATCTCTACTACCCATTATCTTTTACAGGATTTTCCCGGTATAAACAAATCTTTTTTATGTAACACTACTATTACAGGCTATTTATGCCTGCAACGCCATAAAAAGCCTGTTATTTTGTGTTCTTAGAATGGAGGTATTTATGGATAATTACAACTCCAACGGTTCCGGCATCGGTGAGGATTTATTCGGCTTTATTCCGCCCAATATGATGTATCCTCAGCACGCATTTACAGATGACACTTTTTCCTCAAAAGAGGAAATGGAGCGCTACTTCTATCATCTTGAACACGATGACGAATTTCATCTGAAAAACTGCACACCGGAAGATTAAACAATGCCTATCTGCTTACAGCCGCAAGCATTTCCTGCAATTCTTCCACATCAAATGTATAGTGGCTGTTGCAGAAATGGCAGTTTACTTCTATCGGCTTGTTATCGTCAATCATTTCCTGTAAATCTTTCTTTCCAATACTCATAACTGCCTTGCTCACTCTGTCCTTAGAACAGTTACAGTAAAATCTTGCAGGAATTGTATCCAGAATTTCCAAATCCATATCCCCAAGAATATGTTCAAGAATCTGCTCCGGCGTCATCCCCTGCTCTAACATTTCCGTAACAGAAGTAATCTCTTTGATTCTTTTTTCAAGCTTGTCTATCAGTTCCTCTGTTGCGTCCGGCATAAGCTGAATAATAAAGCCGCCCGCTTCCCGTACTGTATTATCCTTTGACATAAGCACGCCAAGTCCTACCGATGACGGAACCTGCTCGCTTGTTGCAAAATAATACGTCAGATCGTCTGCAATTTCGCTTGTGATAAGAATAGTATCTCCGACATATGGCTCTTTAAGTCCAATATCCTTAATAACGCTTAACACACCGATTCCGACTGCCCCTGCAATATCCATTTTTCCGTCCTTAAGCGGAAGCATTACCTCCGGATTACTCACAAAACCCTTAACATTTCCCTTAGGATCGGCAGTCACTGTCATCTGTCCAATAGGACCGTTTCCTTTAATCTGTATCGTTAAAATATCTGCGTCGCTCTTCATCATTGCACCCATCATAGCGCCGCCTGTAAGCAGTCTTCCTAACGCCGTAGCAGCAATCGGACTCATATTATGGCGTGCTCTTGCCTCCTCAACCGTATCACGTGTTGTTGCTGCAAACGCACGAATCTGTCCATTAGCTGCCATTGCCCGCACAATATAATCTTTCATTTCCAATTACTCCTGTCTGTTATTTTCTTAATATATAATAAAGCCTTTCGCTGTCCTCTTTAGGCGGTTCCTTCGTAAAAGCGTCATATACAGCCTCCACCTTTAAGCCTGCCGCTTCTGCCGCCGACAGCACCTCCTCCTGCGTAAAACCATGCTGAAAATGATTTTCCTCAAATCTGTCAAAGCTGCCGTCCTCGTTCTGAATAAAAACAGCTAAATCATATTCATTATTCCGCGTCTCTTCATCATAGAAATTATCCCATATAAACGCTGAAACATCTCTGTTCTCCGCATAAGTATTATCTGCCAGAATGTCCTTAAAAAAATGTATCGTCTTTAAATCAAAGATAAAAACTCCGCCCTGCTTTAAACCCGCCTTCACACATTTAAAGACCTTTGTAATATCATCTTTGCTTGTAATATAATTCATCGAATCGGCAATGCTGACCATCGCATCTGTCTCATACGGCAGTTCAAATTCCCGCATGTCCTGTAAGCTGTATATAATCTGACATTCATTTTCATACATCTTTTCAGTTGCAATAGTAAGCATATCAGACGAATTATCAATGCCGACACAGTCATAGCCCGCCTCAGTCAAAAGCTGTGTAACCGTTCCTGTTCCACAGCCCAAATCGGCAATCGTCATTTCCTTAACAATCCCCTGCTCTTTAAGCAGTCCGACAAGGTACTCACACCACACCTCATAAGGATTTTTATCAATATATTCGTAAAAAACATACGCAAATCCTGTATATGCTTCCATTTTATCTCCTTTTTCGCACTATATTCTTAAAAAAAACGGAACTGATGCTTAACACAACAGTCCCGTCCACTTATTAAGATACACTAGGCATTCATACCACAGCATTTCTTGTACTTCTTACCACTTCCACAAGGACATGGATCATTCCTTCCGATTTTCTTGTCCTTTACAACTGTCCCGGAAAGCTTCTGTGATTTGTAAAGCTCTTTTCTTCTCTCTTCTGAAAGGAGGCTGTCCCACTGTGGAAGTTCATACAGCCAGTCTGCCTTACAGCCTACCATATTGTAGTAAAGCTTCTCTTTGTCATAATCAAGACTTACAACTGTATCCTCTTGCATTGTCTCGATTGGATTAGCTTCCTTCAAGCTGTCATTAATTCCGTCAAGAAATCCTGTCATCATCAGAACTTCAACACCAAATCTGTCTGCAAGTTCCTTTACCGTACCTGATACAGGCTCTTCAGGAGTTGCAAGGATCTTTTCATAAATGCCCTTCTCCTGTATAAAATAACTGTTCCAGAAATCAGCCGCCTGCTTCTGATCCATCTCTGTTTCGTATGCTAACTTTCTCCAAGTTTCAAGTAATGCCATTCTATTATTTACCTCTCATGTATTAATTATATTCGCAGCATGCTGCTTTCATATCCCACTTACAAATACTGATTAAATGTTGCCGATGTCATATATGAATATTTACCGGTATTAGAATATGTTGTCGCAGAATCAAGCCTTGCAGCCTGTGCTGATGCTGATGCATAGATTGACGATGCATTCTTTGAAATCGTCTGTCCATATGAACCGCTTCCTGAAAATGCTGATTTTGCAACTGTCATACTGCTGTCTTTAAATTTCTTCTGATCAATGGAAAGCTTATTGTCACTTCCTATTGTAATTCCCATATCCTTCAAAAGCTCTTTATTCGCATTTGTATAGCTGACCATCGAAGATGCCGTCCTTAATACTCCGTTATCTTCAGATTTGCCTGCACTCTCAACCAACGTATTATAGTCGGAAACAAATTTCGATATAGCCTTATATATAGCTTCTTTGTCATATTCTTTTGTTGTATTTCCCTGGTCATCAGTCACACTCTTCTTTTCCCAAAGTGCATCTTTTCTTAATGCCGAAGCGGAATCAACAACATCAGACGCTTCATCTCTTACTGCTGCTGCATTAAGCTTCTGTGCTGCAGTATCCTTAGATGTATCTTCCTTATAAATGCTTGCAGCCGAATTTTTAGAGGAAGAATCATCAGCCTGTGCATAGTACGCTTTCAGAAGTCTACTGTACGAACCGTTTCTTATTGACGATAATGTTGAAAAATCAATCCCTGAAAATGCATTAACGCTCTGTTTTCCAAATATCCCCGTATTCTTATTGTTGTTATTTCCAAATGAAAATAACGTTGCGATTGAATCTGAATTGTAAAATGAAATTCCTGCCATATGAATCCTCCTCCCTTATTAATCTGCTACACCACTATCTTATTATTTATTATAACACACATTTTAAATATATCAAATAAAATTTATCACAATTCCGTATCTAAGGTTACTGTTCACATGGTACCTCCACCCACATGCGCACTCCCGCTCGCCTATACGGCGCGCTTTCCCGCTGCTGGTGCAGCTAAGACTGCTTATATGGGTGGAGGTTACCCTGTTACACAGCATCTTGAATACAAGTGCGCATTCTTACGAGCCAGCTCGACGAATGCACACTTGTATTCAAGATACCGTGTGAACAGTAACTATCTAAGAAGAATATTAAAGCTCCTGAAGTCTCTGAATCATATCCCACATTGCTTCTGCTGAGTTGAAGTTTTCCGGAACAATGTCAGCCGGTGTAATATCAATGTCAAAAGTATCGTTTAACTCTCCCACGATTGATACAATATCGAAAGAATCAAGAATTCCGTCATCAATAAGTGTATCGCAAGTCTCAAAATCTACATCTGCATTAACCTCTGTTAAAATTTCCATTAACTGATCCATCTGTAAAACCTTACCTTTCTGTTCATTCTTTTCAAAATTTGCAAGAACACTCTGTCTTGTCTATATCGAAATAAAAATACAACACATCATACTGTTCGTCAAGTACCTTTTTTTATTTATCCAAAACCTGTAGTAACAGTTCAGCCATGCAAAATTATATGTGCAATTTAAACGAGAAAGCTTGCTTGCAGAGAGCAAATTGCACATATAATTTTATAGGGCGGACGCCCGACATGAATAATTTGCCAGCCAAAATCAAAATTTTTTGGTCATAATGTATATCCGGGCAAATTATGAATGGCATGGCTGAACTGTCAAAACCTGTATTCGTGAATTAATTTCATCAGACGCTTTCACTTCCCTGTAAACAACCGCACTGCTCTCCTTTGAATACGCAACAATCTTAGGCATTTTCCTGCTCAAAAACAGATATATTCCCTCTGTCACAGAATATGCTCCTATGTTATAAAATAGTATCAAATCTCCAATCTCAGGATTGTTAATCGGCAGATTTTTCACAATCACGTCACCGACCGTACATAAAGAGCCACAGATTGTCCACTTTGAATCTGTTTCATCAGAATCAAGTTTTCTTTTCTCCGCCATATCATAACCTGAAACACATTTGCCGTCTGCTTTTATAAATGTATATGCAGGAACTTTCATCGCCATTGTCTGACCATAATAATTAATATGGTTAATTCCACC
>JAGAJD010000011.1 GCA_017626275.1 Lachnospira sp. | reverse complement strand
GTATATTAAAGAAACGGGCGTTGAAAATGTAACTCTGACGGGCGGTGAGCCGCTGTTACAGCCTGATATCGCTGAATTAATCGCAATGCTTGCCAAAAGCTTTTTTGTAGAAATAGAAACTAACGGAAGTATTGCGCTCAAAAATGTGCTGGATGAGGCAGAAAGCCAAAATGTAAGGGAACGCATTTCATTTACAATGGATTATAAGCTTAAAAGCAGCGGTATGGAAGCTTTTATGGATATGGAAAATTTTATGTGTCTTAAACGACAGGATACAGTTAAATTTGTTGTGGGAAGTCCGGCTGACCTTGAAAGGGCGGAACAGGTGATTGATAAATATGAATTGACAGACAGATGCCACGTATATATCAGTCCTGTTTTTGGTGCGATAGAGCCGTCCGAAATCGTTGATTACATGAAGGAACATAAGATGAACCGGGTAAATATGCAGCTTCAAATGCACAAATTTATCTGGAACCCTGAGCAGAGAGGCGTGTAAGCGGATAGAAAAGAGGAGAAAAATGGCGATTGATACGGAAGCGATTAAATATCATGTCAGAGGAATTTTAGAGGCTTTAGGCGATAACCCTGACCGTGAGGGCTTAAAGGAAACGCCTGACAGGGTTGCCAAAATGTATGAGGAAGTCTTTGAGGGCATGAATTATACAAATGAAGAAATTGCGGAAATGTTTAATAAGACATTTTCTGAGAATCTGGATACTGACTGTTCACACTGCGGCGATATGGTAGTTGTCAGGGATGTTGACATTTTCAGTTATTGTGAACATCATCTGGCATTAATGTACGATATGAAAGTGACGGTTGCTTATATTCCACACGGAAAAGTAATCGGTCTTAGCAAAATAGCACGCGTGGCGGATATGGTGGCAAAACGTCTTCAGTTGCAGGAGCGGATTGGTTCTGATATTGCGGATATTATCACAATGATTACAGGCTCCGAGGACGTTGCAGTTTATATTGAGGGGTGTCATAGCTGTATGACGGCAAGAGGAATATGCAAAAGCAACACGAAAACATATACACAGACATTAAGAGGGAGGTTTCAAAATGAAAGCAATGGTTTTATGCAGTGGCGGAGTTGACAGCACAACATGTCTTGGAATGGCAGTAGATAAGTATGGTTTTGAAAATGTGACAGCGCTTACGATTTCTTATGGTCAGAAGCATACTAAAGAAATTGAATCGGCAAAAAAAGTCGCAGAATATTATGGAGTTGAGCATTTGTATCTTGATTTGGAAAAGATTTTCAGATACAGTGACTGCTCGCTGCTTGCACATTCCGATAAAGAAATTCCGCAGGAATCCTATGCGGAGCAGATTCAAAAGACAGACGGAAAGCCTGTGTCGACATATGTTCCGTTCCGCAACGGTTTATTCTTATCGAGTGCTGCAAGTATAGCCTTATCTAAAGGCTGTGATGTGATATATTACGGAGCGCACAGCGATGACGCAGCGGGAAGTGCTTATCCTGACTGCAGTGATGAATTTAATAAAGCGATGAATCAGGCAATATATATAGGAAGCGGAAAACAGCTTAAGGTTGAGGCTCCGTTTATTAATCTGACAAAGGCGCAGGTTGTAGAAATAGGGCTTAAGCTAAAGGTGCCGTATGAATACACATGGAGCTGTTATATGGGTGGAGATAAGCCTTGCGATGTCTGCGGAACATGTATTGACAGAAAAAAGGCATTTGAGGCAAATGGTGTAACAGATCCCCTCATAAAGTAACAAAAACCAACGGAAACAAATAATAAATAAGCAGCACAGCCAACAAAAACCAACGATATACAACGAAAGGAAACGAAAAGTAACATGTCAGGAAGAAGCAGGGAAGAAGCAGGCGGAATCACACTGCTTGGCAGTCAGGGAACAAAATATCCCGATAATTATGCACCGGAGATTTTAGAAACCTTTGTAAACAAGCATCAGGAAAACGATTATTTTGTAAAATTCAACTGTCCTGAATTTACAAGTCTCTGCCCGATTACGGGGCAGCCGGATTTTGCCACGATAACTTTATCATTTGTGCCGGATATTAAAATGGTGGAGAGCAAATCCTTGAAGCTGTATTTGTTTAGCTTCCGCAATCACGGAGATTTTCATGAGGATTGTGTTAATATTATTATGAAGGATTTAATTCATCTTATGGAGCCGAAATATATAGAGGTTTGGGGAAAATGCATACCGAGAGGAGGACTTTCTATTGACCCTTACTGCAATTACGGAAAGCCGGGGACACGGTGGGAGCAGGTTGCATGGGACAGAATGAGCCGGCATGACATGTATCCTGAAAAAGTGGATAACAGATAAATTTAAATCTGGCATTATCAAAAGTAAAAACTGACCATAATATTACGGTGAACTGGATATATAAAAAATACATTTGTTGGGTATTTTAATATATCCAGTTTTTGTTATACTTCCATACAAGTTAAATAAAAGCGTAATGCGGCAAAATGGAGGATATTATGGAAAAATTTAATAATTATGGTGAGACAAACGAAGCAAAGGACAGATATGAATTAAACAGGGAGCTTGCACAGATGTTAAAGGGTGGAGTTATCATGGACGTAACAACACCTGAGCAGGCAAGAATTGCACAGGAGGCAGGAGCATGTGCAGTTATGGCATTAGAGAGAATCCCGGCTGATATCAGAGCGGCAGGCGGTGTTGCAAGAATGAGCGACCCTAAGATGATTAAGGGTATTCAGGAGGCAGTGACAATTCCAGTTATGGCTAAGTGCAGAATCGGACATTTTGCAGAGGCACAGATTTTGGAAGCTATCGAAATTGATTATATAGATGAAAGTGAAGTATTATCTCCGGCAGATGATGTGTACCATATTGACAAGCATAAATTTAATGTACCGTTTGTTTGCGGAGCAAAGGATTTGGGCGAGGCATTGAGAAGAGTAAATGAGGGTGCATCAATGATTCGTACAAAGGGCGAGCCGGGAACAGGTGATGTTGTTCAGGCAGTCAGACATATGCGCAAGATGAACAGCGAGATTGCAAAGCTTACTTCAATGCGTGAGGATGAACTGTTTCAGGCAGCTAAGGAATTACAGGTTCCATATGATTTGGTATTATATGTTCATAAAAACGGAAGACTTCCTGTTGTTAACTTTGCGGCAGGCGGTGTTGCAACTCCTGCAGACGCAGCACTTATGATGCAGCTTGGTGCAGAGGGCGTTTTTGTAGGTTCGGGTATCTTTAAGTCAGGAAATCCGGCAAAACGTGCGGCAGCCATCGTAAAGGCGGTAGCAAATTTCACAGACGCTAAGCTGATTGCTGAATTATCAGAAGATTTGGGCGAGGCAATGGTAGGAATTAATGAACAGGAAATTGAACTTTTAATGGCAGAGAGAGGAAAATAAATGAAGGTTGGAGTTTTAGCAGTGCAGGGAGCATTTGCAGAGCATGAACATATGCTTGAAAAGCTTGGTGTCGAATATATTGAACTTCGCAAGGAAGATGACATACATAAAAAATATGACGCAATTATTCTTCCGGGAGGAGAAAGCACAGTGTAGGGAAAGCTGCTTAAAGAGCTGAATATGTTTGATACGGTTAAATCACAGATTGAAGGCGGTATGCCTGTACTTGCAACCTGTGCAGGTTTGATTCTTCTTGCAGAGGAGTTAAGCAATGATGAGGCGCAGCATATCGGAACGCTTCCTGTTGTTGTGAAGCGAAATGCCTATGGCAGACAGCTCGGAAGCTTTTCTGTTGACAGTGATATTTTGGGAATGGGAACATTTCCTATGCGGTTTATACGCGCTCCGTATATTGAGAGCGTCAAAAAAGATACGCAGGTGCTTGCAAGCGTGGACGGCAATATTGTAATGGTGCAGAACGGCAATCAGCTTGCGATGTCATTTCACCCTGAGCTTACGCAGGACACAAGGATACATGAGAAATTTTTAAAGCTGATATAAGCATTTACCAAAAAACTCGTTACTGTTCAACACAGTAACAAAAATTCAGAGGATTGTGAAAAAATTGGCAATTTCCACTAGGAATATTTTAGATTATTTGGTATAATCATATACAGATATAAAGTTTGTGTGATAATTACAAATTTGTTTCGTAAAATCTAAAATATGGAGGAAAATGTATGAAGAAATGGGTTTACAGATTTTCTGAGGGAAATGCTGATATGAGAGCACTTCTCGGAGGCAAGGGAGCTAATCTTGCGGAGATGACAGGGCTTGGAATGCCGATTCCACAGGGGTTTACTGTTACGACAGAGGCGTGTACGGATTACTATAACAGTGGAAAGCAGATTACGGAGGAGATTCAGCAGCAGATTTTTGAGGCATTAGGCTGGCTTGAAGAAATCAATGGCAAGAAGTTCGGTGATACATCTGATCCGCTTTTGGTTTCTGTACGTTCAGGTGCAAGGGCTTCTATGCCGGGTATGATGGACACAATCTTAAATCTTGGTTTAAATGATGTTGCAGTTGAGGGTTTTGCCAAAAAGACAGGTAATCCACGATTTGCATATGATTCATATAGAAGATTTATTCAAATGTTTTCTGATGTTGTTATGGAAGTGCCGAAGTCTTACTTTGAAAAGATTATTGATGAAGTGAAAGAACAAAAAGGTGTAAAGTATGACACGGAGCTGACAGCGGAGGATTTGCAGGAATTAATTACACGTTTTAAAAAGGTTTATAAAGACGCGATGAATGGTCAGGATTTTCCACAGGAGCCGAAGGTACAGCTTATGGAAGCTGTGAAAGCAGTATTCCGTTCATGGGATAATCCGAGAGCCATTGTATACAGAAGAATGAATGATATTCCGGGAGACTGGGGAACAGCGGTAAATGTTCAGACTATGGTATTCGGTAATAAGGGCGAAACATCAGGCACAGGTGTTGCATTTACGAGAAATCCGTCTACCGGAGAAAAAGGCATTTATGGTGAATATCTGATTAATGCGCAGGGTGAGGACGTTGTTGCAGGAGTAAGAACACCGCAGCCGATTACACAGCTTGAGAAGGATTTACCTGAGTGCTATGAAAAATTTATGGATTTGGCAATGAAGCTGGAGAACCATTATCTTGATATGCAGGATATGGAATTTACTATTGAAGAGGGTAAATTGTATTTCCTTCAGACAAGAAACGGCAAGCGTACAGCTCCGGCAGCTATTCAGATTGCGTGTGATTTAGTAGACGAGGGCAAAATTACACCGCAGGAAGCAGTCATGAGAATTGATGCAAAGTCATTAGACCAGCTTCTTCACCCGACATTTGATGTTGAGGCACTTAAGGAGGGCGAGGTTATAGGCGAAGCACTTCCTGCGTCACCGGGTGCAGCCGCAGGAAAGGTTGTATTTACGGCAGAGGAAGCAAAGGAATTAGGAAAAGGCGGCAAGGGAGAGCGTGTTATTCTTGTAAGACTTGAAACTTCTCCTGAAGACATTGAGGGTATGCATGCGTCACAGGGTATTCTTACAGTCCGCGGCGGTATGACTTCCCATGCGGCAGTAGTTGCAAGAGGAATGGGAACCTGCTGTGTATC
>JAGAJD010000150.1 GCA_017626275.1 Lachnospira sp. | reverse complement strand
TGATGATATTTCTTTTGAAAATATTGACATGGATAACGTTATGACGCCGTTTGTTGTTAACAGCTTTTATTTCTGTGACCCTGACGGAAAGACAGAGTATGTAGGAACAAGAAAAGCACTTCCTGTTGACAGCAGGACGCCTTCAATTAAGAATCTTAAGTTTAAGAATATTAAGGCAACAAATTGTCATGTGGCAGGAACGTATATCTGCGGTCTGCCTGAGAGCAAGATTAAGAAACTGACATTTGAAAATATCAGCTTTGAGTATGCCAAGGACGCTAAATCAGGCGTTGCGGCAATGATGCTTGGCTGCGATGAAGCTTCAAAGCAGGGTATGATTGTAAGCAATGTAGAAGAGCTGATATTAAAGAATGTAAAGGTTACGGGCTGTGAGGGTGAACCTATTGTCGCAGACAATGTGGATAATTTAATACAGGAATAATTAAAAAGAGGAAAGTATAATGAATCTTCATGCACCGAAGGGTATAGACGTAGAAAGTTGGTTTATAGAATGTTACCGCAGACATAAAGGACACCCGCTGATGATATTAGTTGGGTTATATAAAGGGAATTATAATAAGTTCTTTCTTGCGGTACTGTTCTTTTTCATTAAACATTGTCCGGTATGGGTGCTGCCTATTATTACGGCAAATATTATTAATGATATTACATCGGGCGCACCCGATTTATATAGGAGCATAATAATGCAGACTGTTATTATGATTGGTCTCATAGCTCTTAATATACCGACCAATTATATGTATACAAGATACAAGTCGCTTGCGACAAGATATGCCGAGACGGGACTGCGGAAAGCATTAGTAAGAAAACTTCAGCAGCTTTCAATCTCATACCATAAGGAAACTCAGTCGGGACGACTGCAGTCTAAGATTATGCGAGATGTGGAGGCTGTGGAGACACTTTCCACACAGATGTTTTTAAGTATTTTAAATATTGCTCTGAATATTACGATTGCACTTGCCGTTACAATTTCAAAGAGTATGGTGGTATTTGTATTCTTCCTGCTCACAACGCCTATTGCAGCACTTACAATGGTATTTTTCAGAAATATAATGAAAAAGCGCAATTCGGAATTTCGTAAAGAAATGGAAGAGACTTCAGCGAGAGTAATGGAAATGGTAGAGCTTATTCCTGTTACAAGAGCACATGCTCTTGAGGAGGAGGAAGTTCAGAAAATGAGCGGACAGCTCTTTGCTGTTGCAGAAAAGGGTTACAAGCTTGATGTTATACAGTCGCTGTTTGGCTCTGTCGGCTGGGCAATTTTTCAGGTGTTTCAGGTAATATGCCTTGCATTTACGGGAGTTCTTGCAATGCGTGCCGTAATTCAGCCGGGTGATATCACGCTGTATCAAAGCTATTTCAGCACTATTGTAAGTCAGGTATCATCATTGATGTCTTTGATTCCTACTATTGCAAAAGGAATTGAGTCAGTTAATTCTATCGGTGAAGTACTGTTGGAAGAGGACATAGAGCATAACGATGGCAAAAAGGAACTTAAAGACGTTAGCGGAGATTTTGAATTTAATAATGTTAAGTTCAGATATAAAAATACAAGTAAAAATGTACTTAATAACTTAAATCTGAAAGTAAAAAAAGGTGAGACGATTGCGCTGGTCGGAGAGTCAGGTGCAGGAAAATCTACCATTTTAAATCTTGTGATAGGTTTTGATTTTCCGACAGAGGGACAAATGCTTGTGGACGGTGAGGATATAAGCCGGATAGATTTGCGCAGCTATCGCAGGCATTTGGCAGTAGTTCCACAGACTTCAATCCTGTTTTCAGGAACTATAAGGGATAATATCACCTACGGAATTGATGATGTGAGTGAAGAACAGCTTAAGGAGGTAGTAAAGGCTGCCAATCTTACGGATTTGGTTGATTCGCTTCCGAAAGGACTTGATACTGTGGTAGGAGAGCATGGCGGAAAGCTTTCGGGCGGACAGAGACAGCGCATATCTATCGCACGTGCGTTAATCCGTAATCCAAAAGTAATCGTGTTAGATGAAGCTACCTCTGCGCTTGACAGTATTTCTGAAAAGCTGATACAGGAGGCTCTTAACAATCTTACTAAAGACAGAACTACATTTATTGTGGCACACAGGCTGTCAACAATACGTGATGCAGATAAAATTGCGGTGATTGCAGACGGACACTGTGTCGAATACGGAACCTTTGATGAGCTTATGGCATTAAAGGGTGAATTCTATCAGATGAAAGTAATACAGAGTTAAAAAAGAGTTCACGGTTGTTGATTGCCGTGAACTCTTTTGAGTTTGAAGATTTAATTATTTTGCATCATTGCTCCAAATACGAAGTGTTGCGATTAATTTTTCCTTGGAATCAGTATCCATTTTCTGAACGAGCTGCATAATCTCGTTGTCAAGAGCAGTGTTCTGATAGTTCTTATCTACACTACCGGCAAGATAATCTAAAGAAACACCTGTCAGCTCTGCATAATAAGAAAGCATTCTCAGTGTCATCAGATTACGTCCGTTTTCAACGTTACTGATATAACCCGGTGTTACATCAAGTGCTTTTGCAACGTCCTCCTGAGTAAGTCCGTGTGCAATTCTTAACTTCTTTACCTTTGCTCCTAAATCGCTATCCATTTTAAAAACCTCCTGTGATATTTGTATTTTTGTTATTTTTTATTAGCTCTGTATCTTAATGTAGAGTCAAGAATCTTTTTACGGATTCTTAAGTGAGTTGGTGTTACCTCTAAAAGCTCATCTGTATCGATATAATCGAGAGCCTGTTCAAGACTTAAAATCTTAGGCGGAACAAGCCTTAAAGCTTCATCGGCACTTGAAGAACGTGTATTTGTAAGGTGCTTTGTCTTACATACATTTACTTCAATGTCTTCAGTACGAGGATTTTCACCGACAATCATACCGGCATATACCTTTTCACCAGGACTGATAAAAAGCGTTCCTCTGTCCTGTGCGTTAAATAAGCCGTAAGTAACGGCTTCACCGTCTTCGTAAGCAATCAGGGAACCTGTCTTACGATAAGAGATATCACCCTTGTATTCTTCATAACCTTCAAAAGAAGTGTTAATAATACCATTACCCTTTGTATCTGTCATAAATTCTCCACGATAACCTATAAGACCACGTGAAGGAATTGAAAACTGTAAACGTGTGTAGCCGCCGTTAATTGGGGCCATTCCGAGAAGCTCGCCTTTTCTCTGGCTTAACTTCTGAATAACTGAACCTGAAAATTCTTCAGGAACATCTATATAGGCAAGTTCAATAGGCTCTAATTTTTTGCCTCGCTCGTCAGTATGGTATAAAACCTCTGCCTTGCTGACGGCAAATTCATAACCCTCACGGCGCATGTTTTCAATTAAAACTGAAAGATGAAGTTCACCTCGTCCTGAAACCTTGAAAGAATTTTCGGAACCCGGATTATCTTCAACACGTAAGCTGACATCTGTATTTAATTCACGGTAGAGTCTGTCACGGATATGTCTTGAAGTAACAAACTTACCCTCCTTGCCGGCAAGAGGACTGTCGTTAACCATAAAGTCCATGGAAAGTGTCGGCTCAGAAATCTTCTGGAAAGGAATCGCAACCGGATTCTCAACAGAGCAGAGTGTATCTCCGATATGAATATCGGCAATTCCGGATACTGCAACAATATCACCAAAAGAAGCTTCGTTAACTTCTATTTTATTCAATCCGTTAAAAGTATAGAGCTTTGTGATACGAACTTTCTTTTTTACAGATGGGTCATGGTGGTTGACAATCATAACCTCCTGATTAACCTTTATTTTACCGTTGTCAATCTTGCCGACACCGATACGTCCTACAAAATCGTTATAATCAATAGTAGAAATAAGCATCTGTGTATCTGCGTCAGGATCGCCTTGAGGAGCAGGAATGTTATTAACTATACAGTCAAATAAAGGCTGCATATCTTTCTTCTCATCATTCAAATCAGCGATGGCATAACCTGACTTGGCAGAGGCAAATATAAACGGACAGTCTAACTGTTCGTCACTTGCTTCCAAATCAATAAATA
>JAGAJD010000149.1 GCA_017626275.1 Lachnospira sp. | reverse complement strand
TTTTTATTATGAATAGTAGCATTGAGAATTTTTTTGTCTTCGTCTGATAAAAGAATTTTATAGATTCGTTTTCTAGCCATATAATCACCTTCATTTTCTTTTATCATACCACATAATTACCATATTTTACAAGTGGTCAGTGCACTAGAATTTCAACATGTCGTTTAAATGTCATTTTTTCAGCCTTTTCTTCTGCATTTCTTATAATCTCTGACTGCCTGTTTTTATCTGATACAATATTTGCTATAACTTCCGGTATTTCTGTAATTCTCTCTAATGAATATCCGGCATAATCTTTTCCGTCAGTAAAATATCCTTCAAGCATACGGCTTGAATCGGTGATACTGACAGCTCCGTTTATCATGGAATTTAAAACCCTGTCATGTATTCCCGCCTTAAACCATGGCATTACATTAAGCACAAATTCCGACCTTGCTATCAGTTCAAGACTTTCCTTATAATTAACCTCCGGAATAATAGTTACATTGCTGTATTCCGTTATGCTGCTCTCATTATATTTTTCTCCGCATACAGCAAGCGGTTGTCCCGATTTTGCAACAGCTTCCAGTACTTTCTCACGAAAATACGCCCGTATGTAAATATCTGCAAGAAAATTACTCTGTGCAAACACCCTGAATTCCATTGGTAAATTTTCACGCTCATACACCTGCATTGCTGCTGTCTCATAAGAGCATGACGTGTCAGACTTTAAGATTTCAATAATATCAATAACAGGCTCTCTCATCATCTGCGGAAGTTGTTTTATCATCTCATAATACTCATCAGGATTTAAAAATGTTGCAGGAAACAATATTTCGTATTGTTTCGACAATACACCACTTTCTGCCCTTACGGCACCTAAAGGAAGTGTATGAACGCTCCTGACATGTGGATAATGACATTTTACATATTCAGTATGGTCTTTATCGACACTGATTATATGATAATTTTTTAACATACGCTCAAGGCTGGCATGGTGATATATCGGGTGGTCTAAAATATAATTAAAAAAAGGGGCGTCAATTTCATCTAAAAGATACCCGACACCCTCTATCTCCACACCCGGAAGCTTTGAATTAAAATCAATCACGGCGGAATAACTTTTTCCCGCAAGTGCTTCAAGTGTCTCCAATGACTCTTTCTGCGAATCAAAGTACTCCACTTCAACTCCTATTTTCTGCAGCTCTTTCCCAAGTTCATCTGCAAATACTCTCATGGAGCTGTAAGCCATATTACCCATTTTAAATATCAATACCTTTTTCACGATTCCTCTACCCTTATATACTGTATCATTCCCGGTCCTAACTGTCTTGTCGGTCGTGCCGTAAATCCATGCTTTTCATAAAAAACCTCACGCCCTTTAGCACACATCAGACATAACATCATTCTTGTTCCCTTAACCGTTATGCTATTTACATACTGTATAAGCTTTTCAATAAGCAGACTTCCGATATGTTTGCTCTGATATTCAGGAATAATAATCAAATCCTGTATGTAACATATAACAGCACCGTCTCCTACAATTCTGCCCATTCCTATTGGCTTGTTCCCGTCATAAACAGTGTAAATTTTAATACTGTTATCCAGTGCCTGCTGTGCCTGTTTTCTGTCAAGCTCAATCCAGCCAACCTGCTTTCTTAAGCCTAAATATATATCAACATCTCTGTTATCTTCAACAAATGTAATCATAACTGCTCCGTTTCTGTACACAATCTGTGCCAAAATATAACGACAGTATACACATTTTGCTGTAAAAAGTCTATAAATTTTTTTATTTTTGTATCCATACTTACCCCAAATATGGTATTATATACAAATAAATACTTACGATGTACAAGGAGACTAAAAAAATGATTACAGTAGCAAAAGATGGTTCCGGCGATTTTTTATCAGTTCAGGAGGCTGTGAACAGTATTGCTGACGTACCGGAAACAATCTTTATTAAAAACGGTATTTATAAGGAACGTGTAGAAATAACAAAAAATAATATTACCCTTATCGGTGAAAATGTTGACAGTACAATTATTACTTATGATTATTATGCTTTAATGCCAATGGAAGACGGCACAAAACGCGGAACCTTCCGTTCATATACTTTTTTTGTTAATGCCGATAATTTCAGTGCATATAATATTACCTTTGAGAATTCTGCTGGCTTTGGAACAGAAGTAGGTCAGGCAATCGCCGTTTACGCTGAAGGCGATAACCTTACATTTAAAAATTGCCATATGCTTGGTCATCAGGATACACTTTTTACAGGTCCTCTTCCACATGAGGAAAAACAAGTTGGCGGTTTTACCGGCCCGACACAGTTTGCACCACGTATTCCGGGACACCAGCTCTATGAGGACTGTTTTATATGCGGTGAGGTTGATTTTATTTTCGGAAGCGCTATCTGCTATTTTAAAAACTGTGAGCTGTACGCTTTAAACAGAAACCAAGAAATCAACAGCTATTACACTGCTCCGTCAACATACGAAAACCAACAGTACGGCTATGTATTTGAAAGCTGTAACTTTACAGGCAACTGCCCTGAACGTACTGTAATGCTAAGCCGCCCATGGCGTATCTATGCCAAGGTTGTTCTGCTAAACTGTAACTTAAGCGGCCAGATTACAGAGACGGGATTCCATGACTGGAACAAGCCCGAATCGCACGATACATGCTACTACGCAGAGTATAAATGTTATGGCGACGGATATGTTCCTGATAAACGTCCGTCGTATGTTCATCAGCTTACAGATGAAGAAGCCACCATTTACTCTAAAGAAAAAGTTCTTGCACTTTAATATATGATAAAAATCTGAGCAGTATTGAAATAGTGATTTTCATTACTGCTCAGATTTTTTATATTGATTATTTTAATTTCATTGTTCCTATTGCATTGCCCGAATTATATATCGTCAAAGTAGCTCCCTCTAAGCTATCCGCATAGGTCTCAGGTACCTGAAAAACTGCACATGCCGTATATACTTGTCCGGCTCCAATCTTTACCTGTTTTAATCTTGTAATATCATTTTTCAGAATGGTAACTGATTTGGAGAACATCGTTCCCTCCATTCCAAGTTTCATAGTTACTTTACTTGAAGAAGTATCTGCAACTATATCTACTGCCGTAGGATTCTTAATCTCAAATTCCACCGCTACAAGAATACATGAATTATTGGCAGGAACACTTACCACATACTCTCCCTCCGGATAGCGAAGTCCTGAAAGTACCGCCGTATATGAAATATCTGCCATATTAAGCCCCAGCGCTTCTTTCATTGAATTCATCACTGCGCCGGAATCCGATACATTTGACGGCTGTGTTTCTATCGGCTTTGGAGTTGTCGTAGGAGCATTAGTCGGCGTCGTATTAGAAGCACCGGCACTCTGGGTTGGACTAACAGTACTGCTTCCCGACGAATTTTTATCACCGGCTGCAGTATTCTGTTTCTTCAATGCATCTAACTTCTCATATTCCCATTGATTCTCATAAGAATGTTTTAACATGACACCTGCTATGTATTCTGCCACTAAATCATTCTCTTCCCTGCTCAGTTTCACATCATTACCACATCCGGTAAGTGCAAACATTAACCCAACACCTATACATACTGCTACAAATTTCTTCATCTCGTAACCACCTCATTATATTTCCGATGTAATATGATTATTCATACTCTTTATTAGAGTATTATACCATATTTCTGCCATCAAGGTCAAACCAGAATTCAACTCCGTTTGATTTATTTACAACACCGTAGTCCTTTCCGTAAGCCTCCATAATTGCCTTTACTATTGAAAGTCCTATTCCGTTACCGCCGTATTCCCTGGTTCGTGCCTTATCAACCTTATAGAACTTCTGCCAGATGTTCGGAATATCCTGTTCCGGAATATTTTTTCCTGTATTAAATACAGTCACTCTGACATCATTATCTCTTCTTTCAACAGAAATTTCAATATATTTTTCATTTTCACAGTGATTAATTGCATTAGTAATATAATTGGTGACAACCTCTTCTATCTTATATTCATCTGACCAGACATCAATATGCTCGTTTTTCTGATTAAAAATTATACTGATACCCTTCTGAGAGGCTCTCAATTCATTTGCATTTACAATAGAAGTAATAAGCTCAATAATGTCAAATCGCTCCATTACAAGCTCTTCATTGCCAAATTCAAGCTGGTTTAATGTAAGAAGCTTCTTCACCATATTATTCATTTTATTAGCTTCATCGATAATAACATCGCAGTAAAAATCCATGCTTTCCGGATCATCAGTGATTCCCTCTTTTAATCCTTCTGCATATCCCTGAATTAATGCGATAGGCGTCTTTAATTCATGCGATACGTTGGATAAAAATTCCGTACGCACCTCTTCCATTTTTACTTTTCTTTCAATGTCTCTTTGAAGCTCCCTGTTTGCAGCCTTTAAATGCGAAATATTTTCCTCAAGCTTTAAAGACATATTATTCATGCTGTTTCCAAGCAGACCAATCTCACTTTTATCTTTGCCCTCATATTTCACATTAAAATCGAGCTTAGCCATTCTCTCCGCAATGTTAGAAAGCTGTTTTATTGGTCTTGTAATATAAACAGAAAATACATATGCTGCGATAATTCCGATAACCAGTATTCCCAAGCCTACATATGTAATAAATGTATTA
>JAGAJD010000148.1 GCA_017626275.1 Lachnospira sp. | reverse complement strand
GTTGTATACAGTCTTACAGGTCTTGTAATTCCGCAGTAATTAAAAAAGTCAAAATTAGGATTATTCTGTGGTTTGCTGTCCCCGGAAGCTTCTGCCATGCCACCCATAAGACCGCTCATCATATTTGCTTTTCCGCCTACGGGAAGCGTCGTATAGTCAATCACATTGTCCACTGCAATCGTCAAAAGGTTCTCTCCCGGCTGAAGCTTTTGTGTAACTTCTGTCTCAAACGGAAGAAAACCGCCTTTATGCTCGGTAATCAGCTCCCCGTTAAGATAAACCTTTGCATGGTGCGTAACTGCGTCACAGCGCAGCACAACACGCTCTCTTTTCATACATTCAGGCACGCATATTTTTCTCTGGTAAAATACCCAGCCATAATGATCCCTGAAATCTTCCCCCTCCATTAAATCATTATAAGAAGCTGGCACCGGCATTTTCATCGGATTTTTGAGCGGCTTTTCAAACCATTTTTCCTCAAAACCTCTCCCGTCATCAAGCTTAAAATCCCATACCCCGCTTAAATCACTTACTATTCTTGATTCTGTCATAATAGGATATAACATAATTTTTCCCTCTTTCTATTATAATTTTTATTTTTCTCTCTTAGCTCTTAAAACTGCCGCATTTTCCTGAACCTTACTTTTGCTTAGCGGATACAGAAAATATAATGACAATGCCATAAGCACATACGCAATCGCAGGCACAAGACATGTCATGTTATAAATTCCATCTACAACCTTTGTATCAAATGCCGTTGCCGTACTGTAACCTATAATCGACAGCAATGCTCCTGTAAGTCCTGAAGAACCAGCCTGTCCTAACTTTCTTGCAAATGAATATATCGCATATATAGTTCCGTCCGAACGTGTTCCCGTCTTAACCTCCGCATCGTCAATAACGTCCGCAATCATAGCCCAGCACACAAGATTAAATGCAGCCATTCCAATATAGGAAATTCCATAAAATACAAGCCACACATACACATTTTTAGTGTGTACAAAATATGCCGCTATCAATGCAGCAGCACCAATCAACGCACCTGCCGCAGATATTTCTTTTTTACCGAAACGCTCTGACAACCTTACCGTAAATGCCGACAACACAAGAGTAATGATTGTTCCGAGCATTGTTGCCATAGATAAGCCCTTTACATCGCCAAAATAATTCGGATAAATGTAAGCTCCCATATTAGAAATAGACAACTGCGCCAGAAGGAACAAAAGCGCACTTACAACAATACCTATTAAAGCTCTGTTATGAAATAATTCAGATAACAGCCCCGATAAAGAAAATCTCTCATTCTTTGTCTGTACAGGAACACGCTCTGTCGTCATGTAATAACAGAGCATATAGCATATGACTGCTCCTATTGAGCATATTAATGCCGCTATTGACATTCTTGTTCCCGAAAGTACTGAATTTCCGTTAGCGTCTGTATAATAGACTACCAGCGGAAGTATTACTCCGATTACCGTTGATGCCAGTGTAGCACCTATTGTTCTCCAGTTGGATAATGCAGAACGATCCTTTGGTTCTGCTGAAATGGCAGATGCCATTGAGCCGTAAGGAATGTTAATTGCCGTATAAAATACACTTCCCCACAACAGATATGTGAAAAACATCCAAAAAATTTTAAAGCCCATGGACATATTAGCGAACCATGACGCATACATCAAAAAAGATGATAACGCCACAGGTCCGCTTATTCTTTTAATCCATGGTGCAAATTTTCCTCTCTTGCCGCTTGCGCTTCTGTCTGCAATCTGCCCCATTGTGACATCAGTAAACGCATCTAAAAAGCGGGCAATCATCATCATCATTCCCACAACTGCTGCTGACACACCCATGACATCTGTATAGAATTTTAATAAGAACATCGATGAAAGAATAAATGTAAAATCATTGCCGAAATCGCCGAACATATAACCGAGTTTATCAGAGAACCCGAATTTTTTCGTCATTGTGAATCCTCCTTTATTTGTGTTTATTACACAGGCTATATTCAGTATCACAATTTTTCGGCAAATCTATTCTTAAATTTTTCTAATTAACGCATTTTTTTTGCCCCATTTACAGCCCTCGCTGCATACAAAGTCTGTAAATCCGCATCTCGCGCAAGGTTTTGTCTGCTCTGTAACTGATTCAAGGCGTTTTTTGTTGGCTGTTGACAGATTTTCTCTGTTTTCAATAAATTTTTCCGTCATCTGCTCCGTAAGACGCATAATTTCAAGCTGCGCCCTGCCGCACATTCTCTCCTTGCTCTTTAAAACAAAATCTTCAAAAAGCCCCTGCTCTGTGACAGAGACAAGAACGCCCTGCGGATATACTTCACCTATACTTCTCATATCGGAAAGCCACTCTGTCTCAAGTTCTGTCTCCCTAATCAGCTCAGGTACATAAAAACCGTATTCCTCCGGATTGTCTCCGCTAAAATTAATCTTTACACGAAGCGTTCTGTGTCTCTGCTCCTGCGCCACCTGTGCAAATGACGCCAAAAATTTTGCCGTATAGACATCTCCGAAATATTCCTTATTATCATCGTCTTTCTCACCCGTAGCCTGCACAGGCATAAATCGAAAGTATTCGTTTTTATTGTCATGAAAATTCTCTTTTTCTCCGACTACATGCAGCAGTTCCTTACGAAGCTCCTTAAGTTCCTCTGCCAGCCTCTTATTAAAGCCTCCGTCAAGCTTTAAAAGATTATCAGTCATTGACGCTGTCCAGTCCAATATATAAAATATGTTCCGAAACGGCACTGAATATACCATGGAAGTCGGGCAGAATACAGATATCATATATCTTGCATTTTCATAGGCAAGCTTGTCTGCTTCTTTTTCCGTAAACATTTGAGGATACACTTCATTTATCTTACAAACAAAAATGTCATGCCATTTCTGATACAGTAATTCTTCACGCTCTGTCTGCGGCTTCATCTTTGTATATCTCGCACTCTTTTCCGAAGTATTTGATATTCCAATAGAATTTAGCAGCATTGCAATGATTTTGGAACATTGAATCTCCATAGTTATCATACAATGCTGAAACACAGAATGATGTCCTCTCACAGCGGTACTTTCTGCTCTTTTTAAAGCCTTTTCAACAGGCTGCGCTTTAATTGTCTCATATCCGTCGGCAGCATAACAGGTTCCGCCAAACTTTCCGCTTAAAACAGTCATTTCCTCATTCATCTGTACAGGATTGACGTTATCACATTCTCTTGTTGCAGCAATCATATTTATAGTAATCATAACTTCCTCCACTCATTGCATTTTCATTTGAATTTGATTATACTCTATTATAGTTAAAATATCAAAGAATATTGCTAACAGGAAAGGACAGACATTTTATGGAAAATTTTAATTATTATACGCCGACAAAAATTGTTTTCGGAAAAGGAACGGAAAGCCAGACAGGACAGCTTGTCAAAGAACAGAATTGTAAAAAGGTTCTTATCCACTACGGAAGCGGAAGTGTGAAAAGAAGCGGACTTCTCGACCGCATTAAAGCGTCTCTTGACAACGAGGGCATAAACTATGTGGAATTAGGCGGTGTTGTACCGAATCCGCGGCTTTCCCTTGTATATGAGGGAATAAATCTTTGCAGACGTGAGGGTGTTGATTTTATCCTTGCCGTCGGCGGAGGAAGCGTTATTGATTCTGCCAAAGCCATAGGATACGGTACTGCCAATGACGGCGATGTATGGGATTTTTATGATTTTAAGAGACAGGCTGCGGCTTGTCTTCCAATCGGCGCTGTTCTTACTATCGCAGCGGCAGGCAGTGAGATGAGTTCTTCTTCTGTCATAACAAAGGAAGAAGGACTGATTAAGCGTGGATACAGCAATAATTTAAGCCGTGCAAAATTTGCCGTTATGAATCCCGAACTTACCATGACTCTCCCTGCATATCAGACAGCAAGCGGCTGTGTCGACATTCTTATGCACACTATGGAACGTTATTTTAATCAGAGTGATAATATGGAGCTTACGGACGGTATCAGCGAAGCTTTAATGCGCACTGTAATGAAAAATGCAAAAATCTTAAAGGAACAGCCTGACAATTACGAAGCACGTGCCGAAGTTATGTGGGCAGGAAGCCTTTCACACAACGGACTTACAGGCTGCGGTACTGACGGCGGCGACTGGGCAACTCATAAAATGGAGCATGAAATCGGGGGACTCTTTGATGTTGCGCATGGTGCAGGACTTTCCGCAATATGGGGAAGCTGGGCAAGATTTGTACTTGACGCCCGCCCTGAGCGCTTTGCTAAATTTGCCGTAAATGTTCTTGATATAGAGCCAACCGGTTCATCTGCCGAAGCAGTAACCGAAACTGCGCTTAAAGGAATTGAGGCTATGGAAGAATTTTACCGTTCTATCGATATGCCGACTTCATTTGCAGAACTTGGCGTCAGGCCGACTGCCGAGCAGATTCGTACCATGGCTGAAAAATGTGATATAGGCACACGCCATTCTACGGGGATTGTGAAAAAATTATCTGTTGACGATATGGTTGAAATCTATACTAATGCGTTGTAAAAAAATTGGTCTAAGCAACATATCACAAACAACTTTTAGGAGTAACCTTTCGAGGTTACTCCTATTTTTATTTATAATTTCAAAGCACAGTCGTTGCTAAATAAGCACACACCGGAAGCGTAATTATGCTTAACAGCGTGGTAATAACCACTGCTCCTGCTGCCAAATCCTCATCATATTTAAACTGCACCGCAAATACGGTAGTAATCGCCGCACTCGGACATGATTCCAACAGCAGAACTATACTTGCAATCATTCCATGTACATGAAACAACATAAACAATCCTAAGCACAGCGCAGGTATAACAAACATACGGACTGCAATAACAAACATAAGCAGTCTGTTGTGCAGCAGCTTCTTCACATCACAGCCTGCAATAATCATACCTGTTATTATCATTGATAACGGCGTATTAATGCCTGCAATATAACTTATCGGCTGTTTTACTATATTCGGAACAGGGATTCTGCCAAGATATATAACAAGCCCTATTACTACCGATATAATTACAGGTGTCGTAAGTATACTGCGGATAATCTCCTTTACATGAACTTTTTTGCTCACCATTCCATAACCGACCGTCCATAACAAAATATTAAATGCCGTAAAAAATACACTGGTATACAGCAGTCCTTCCTGACCAAACAAAGCCTGAATCAGAGGAAACCCCATATACGCTGCATTGGAAAACATGCATGCAAAACGCATAATCGGACAGTTCTCATCTTTAATACGCACGCTAAGGAGCATTGTCACTGCAATTCCTGCCAAAAGCAGTATTGTACCAAGCTTAAGGGTCTCTAAAAGATTCGCAAGCACCTTCGTATCAAATTCTGTCATATAAGAATTTATAACCATAGCAGGCGTAACAAGATAGAGAAGCAAATCTGAAAATGCCTTTTTCCCCTCCATTTTAATTACACCTATTTTAACACATATAAATCCTGCAAATATTAATATAAATAACACTGCTACCTGCTGTGCTGTTATCAATGCAAGCTCCACAATTATGCCTCCCTGTCTTAGATTATTTTATATACAAATATGAGTTTTATAATAACATTATTTTTATCCTTTAGCAACAAAAAACAAGGCGGTTCAATCGAACCGCCCTGCCTATCTGTTTAAACCGGAATTAATTAATACTCCGACTTATTTTACTACGATACCTGTAATCCAATCAAATGTATACTCAACTCCGTCAATTGTAGTTGTTCCCTTAGCCATTGCGCCTGTTGTCATATCGAAGTAGTAATTTCTATCTGCACTCCAGCCCTTAACCATGCGTCCGTTCTCATCGTAACGTACCCACTTACCTGTTCCGTCAGGTCTGTCTGCATACTGTCCTGCATATGATTCCTGATATACATCTTTTGATACGGCTTTCTTACCGCCATCAATTGAGTCTAACCAATACCATGCATCTGTTGCAGGATCGTAGATTTCCTTACCGCGACCTTCTGTTCCCTGCTTGATACCGTTCTCATACCAGAATTCATTTCCGTTGTCATTAACAAATACTAAGTCTAAGATAACTCCTGTTATGTCATTGAAACGGTAATCTGTTCCATCGATATTTACAACACCCTTAGCCAGTGCTCCTGTGATTGGGACAAAATAATACTTTCCGTTTTCATTTGTATCCCAGCCCTTAACCATATGACCATCTTTATCGTAACGTACCCATTTACTTGTACCGTCCTCATATTCCTGATATACGTCCTTAGCTTTT
>JAGAJD010000147.1 GCA_017626275.1 Lachnospira sp. | reverse complement strand
ATAAAGGGATTATCATAAACAACAGTACCATCTTTTATGTAAATAAGAAAATAGATAATGCCTGTTGACGTTTTCTTTTCTGAAAGCTTTGAAAAATCATAATTGCTGATTTTGGCTGCTTCTAAAACCCTTTTTCGTGTTTCCGTACTGATTCCGGGTTTGTTGTTTAGTGCAATGGATACGGCAGATGGTGAAAGACCAAGCTGCTTTGCCAGCTCCTTTGCTGTTATTGACATTTGTATAACTTCCTTCCGCTAATTTGGTAATATTATGAAAAAAACTAATATTATTTAATATTTTAACGGATATAGAGAGTAATTTCAAGATAATTTAATTCTAGCAATTTGGGAAAAGTTGGATATAGGCAGTAAATAATCATAGACAGGCAATGCGGCATAGGATAATAGTGAGAAATGTCGGTGAGTGAGTATGAGGAAAAAGTTTTTGCTTATAGGAACAGATAAGAGACAGAAATACCTGTTGGAGCTTTTGCAGCAGAGAGGACATTTTGCGGAGCTGTCTGAGGATATAGATAATGCGGTTATTGACAGATATGATGCTATACTTCTTCCTGTTACGGACAGTAAATATTATTATGAAAAGATAAAAGGCAGACTGAATAAACAGCAATATGTCTTTGGCTGTAATTTGGGAGAGAATGCAAAACTGATTGAGTACATGGGAAGAAAGCAGGCGGCAGTACAAAATGCCGCTGCGACGGCAGAGGGAGCGATAGCGGAGGCGATTATTAACAGTGATGTTAATATTTGTGGAAGCAAAAGTCTTGTGCTTGGCTATGGTATATGCGGCAGACAGATTGCAGATAGGCTGGCGGCATTGCATAGCAGTGTGTCAGTAATTGAGAGTGACAAAATACTGTGTGCGGAGGCAGAAGCAAGGGGGTTCACTGTTGTTGACTCAGGTATATCAGCGCATTTGCAGAAAATGGGCAAAAGATATAGATTTATTATTAATACGATACCTGAAATGGTACTGGACAAAAGAGTACTTAATATGCTGAGAGCAGATATTACAATTATAGATATTGCCTCAAAGCCCGGAGGAGTTGATTATGAATATTGTAAAAGTCATAATATACGTGCTGTTCATGCACTTGGACTTCCGGGAAAATACTCACCTGAGACATCAGCAGAAATATTGCTGAATGTAATTGAAAAAACAATGCTTTGAGTGAATGTCGCTAAGGCGGAATGGAGGGTATTATGGATTTGACTGTTGGATTGGCAATAACGGGGTCCTTTTGTACACATGATAAGATTACGGATATGGTAAGCAGGCTTGTTGAGAGTGGAATGAAGGTTATTCCTATATTTTCAGAAAATGTGCAGCGTATGGATACGAGATTCGGAAAGGCTGCAGATTTCATGGAGAAAATCTGTAAAATTACAGGCGAGGACGGGATATATACGATTGCAGAGGCAGAGCCGATAGGGCCAAAGGGAAATCTTGATGTGCTGGTTTTGGCACCCTGTACGGGAAATACACTTGCAAAGCTTACGGCAGGAATCACCGACACACCGGTGCTTATGGCGGCAAAAGCACATTTGCGCAATGAAAAGCCGTTGGTTATAGCAATATCGACAAATGATGCTCTTGGAATGAATTTTAAGAATATCGGAACGCTGATGAATGTTAAAAATATATATTTTGTTCCGTTTGGACAGGACAATTATGAGAAAAAACACAGCTCGATGATTGCACATATGGAACAGCTTCCTGAAACGATTATGGAGGCGTTGGAGGGCAGGCAGCTTCAGCCTGTGGTGCAGTCGCCGTTTGCGTAAGCATACGTTACTATTGTAAATACCTGTAAAATATAGTAAAATGAGAAAAATACATGTAAAAGAAAGGGATACATTAATGCAGGATATATTAGTTGTAGTTGATATGCAGAATGATTTTATAGACGGGGTATTGGGAACAAAGGAGGCACAGCAGATTGTCCCGCTTGTTGGAAAAAAGATAAAAAATTTTGAGGGGAAGGTTATTTTTACGAGAGATACGCATGGTGAGAATTATGCTGATACCCAGGAGGGGAGAAAGCTTCCTGTTCCTCATTGCATAAAAGGAACTGACGGCTGGCAGATAAGTCCTGTGCTTAGCGTTCTGTGTGATGAAACACCGATTGATAAGGTTACGTTTGGTTCGTCAGAGCTGGCTCTGCGTCTTAAGGAGGCAGATGAAAAAGAAAAGATTGGCAGCATAACGCTTATAGGTTTATGTACAGATATTTGTGTAATTTCTAATGCAATGGTGCTTAAGGCATTTTTGCCGGAGACAGAGATTATCGTAGATGCGTCGTGCTGTGCCGGTGTATCGCCGGAAAGCCATAATACTGCGCTGCAGGCTATGAAGGTCTGTCAGATTAGGATTGATAATGAATAATAAGTTAGAATATAGCAGGAGACACTCTTTTTTAGTAGAGCTGTCTCCTGTTATGCTTTACAGAATAGTCACATGGTATTCGGTGAGCCAGTAATGAACCTGAAGGAGATAGGCGATCATTTGTGGCCCTGCCATAAGCTGACCATACCATGGTTTTCCGTAATCCTTTGGATTGTCAAGAAATGCGTTGACGGCAGTTTTGTCAAGAAGATGCTTTAACGGGCTGCTGCAGTCAGAAAGAACTTCCCGAAGGCGGTCGGACAGCAGTTTTTCATAATACGGGTTGTAGGTTTTAGGGTAAGGGCTTTTTTTGCGGAACAGAATTTCGTCAGGAAGTAAGCCTGTTGCAGACTGGCGCAGAACATTTTTTACTACGCCGTTTCTTGCTTTCATATCCCATGGAATGTTAAAAACGTAGTCAACTAAATGTTTGTCGGCAAACGGAACGCGGGCTTCAAGTCCTGCGTGCATGCTTGTGCGATCCATTCGGTTTAAAAGAGTCTGCATGAAAAAGCGGATATTTAAGTAGCTGATTCGTCTGCGGTTGGTTTCTGTGGCGTTTTCGTGCGGGAGTATATCTACCTCGCTGACTGCTGTTTCATAAGT
>JAGAJD010000146.1 GCA_017626275.1 Lachnospira sp. | reverse complement strand
AGACAGGTAAACAGGTAAAGGTATCCATGCTGGTTGAAGAGCTGAATGTTAACAGCACAGCAGTTTCAAGAAGTCTTAAAATACTTGAAGAGAAAGGCTACATTGAACGTATTGTAAGTAAGAAGGACAGACGGATTACTTATGTAAAATTGACTGATGCGGGAGCAGAAGAGCTTATGAAAGCTGAAAAAAAGATGGACGAATTTGCAGAAGCAGTTTTAAGTAATCTGGAGGAAGGAAGTCTTGCACAGCTTACGGAGATTATGAATCAATTATATAATTCGGCGGTGCAGGAGATAAATAAAAGAAAATGTATACAGAAAGGTGAGGAAAAAGAATGAGCAGATTTTTAAAGACATTAAAACCGTATTGGAAAAGTGTTTTGGTAATCATTCTGCTTTTGGTAATGCAGGCATATGGTGATTTGTCGCTGCCGCAGTATACTTCGGATATAATCGATACCGGAATACAAAACGGCGGTGTATCCCATGTATTTCCTGAGGCGATTACCGGAGAAGAATTTGAACGTGCTAAGCTTTTCATGACTGATGATGAAATCAGCATATGGGAAGCAAGCTATAAGGAGGACGGTGATATATACCGTCTGACGGAAAAAAGTGATAAGAAGCTTGATGAATACGATGATACATTTGCGTCAGCATTTATTTTAAATAGCAGGACTTCAGCGGTTGTGGGAAGTATGACTAAAGATGATATCCTTACAATGCGTCAGGAATTGCAGGACAGCATGGAGAGCGTCGGAAGCTCGCTTATAGTATCAATGGGAATTGCATATGCCATGGATATGGACGAAAAAGCCGGTATAGATATGGATAAGCTGCAGACAGATTATTTGTGGCTGTCGGGTGCAAAAATGGTAGGTGTGGCATTAATGATTGCCGTAATTACCGTGTTAGTAGGACTTTTAGCGTCAAGAGTGGCAGCCGGTGCCGGTCGTGACTTAAGAGGAAGTGTATATAAAAAGGTTATGGGATTTTCCAATGCAGAAATGGATAAATTCTCAACGGCTTCTTTGATTACAAGAACGACAAATGACGTACAGCAGGTGCAGATGGTTATCGTGCTTATGCTTAGAATGGTTTTATATGCACCGATTCTTGGTATAGGCGGCATTATTAAGGTATGGAATACAGGCGCAGGCATGGGCTGGGTAATTGCTCTTGCGGTTGCTGTGATTATGATACTTGTGATGTTTTTAATGATTGTGGCAATGCCTAAGTTTAAGCTTATGCAGAAGCTTGTTGACGGTGTAAACCTTGTATCAAGGGAAATTCTTACAGGACTTTCTGTAATCCGTGCATTTGGCAGGGAAAAGAAAGAGGAAGAGCGTTTTGATGATGCGAACAAAAAGCTTACAAAAACAATGCTGTTTACAAACCGTGTAATGACATTTATGATGCCGTGTATGACAATGATTATGTACAGTCTTACTGTTCTTATTGTATGGGTTGCAGCACACAGAATTGACGACGGAGTAATGCAGGTCGGAGCAATGACAGCATTTATTACTTATGCAATGCAGATAGTTATGTCATTCTTAATGCTTACAATGATGTCTGTTATGCTTCCGAGAGCGGCAGTTGCAGCAACACGTATTGATGAGGTTTTAAATACACCGTCATCTATCGAAGATCCGAAGCAGCCAAAGACGCTGACAGAAAAGAAAGGTGTTGTGCGTTTTAATCATGTAAGCTTTAAGTATCCGGGAGCTAATGAAAATGTGTTAGAGGATATTGATTTTGTGGCAGAGCCGGGTAAGACAACGGCAATTATCGGAAGTACGGGCTGCGGTAAATCTACGCTTGTAAACCTTATTCCGAGACTTTATGATGTTACAGAGGGTTCTGTTACCATTGACGGATATGATATAAGAGATATTTCCATGAAGGATTTGCGCAGCGAGTTAGGTTTTGTGCCTCAAAAGGGAGTGCTGTTTTCAGGAACGATAGCTTCTAACTTAAGGTATGGAAAAGAAGATGCGTCAGACGAAGAAATCATGGAAGCAGCAGAGATTGCACAGGCAAAAGATTTCATCGAGGAAAAGAATGCAAAATATGACAGCCCAATAGCACAGGGAGGTTCTAACGTTTCAGGCGGACAGAAGCAGAGGCTTTCCATTGCAAGAGCCATTGCAAAGAATCCTAATGTATTTATTTTTGACGACAGTTTTTCGGCACTTGATTTAAAGACTGATGCAGCGCTTAGAAAAGCGCTTGCTTCTAAGGTTAGTGACAGTACGGTAATTATAGTTGCACAGAGAATCAGTACGGTACTCCATGCTGAGCAGATTCTTGTTATGGACGATGGCAGAATTGTAGGAAAGGGAACTCATGAAGAGCTGTTAAAGAACTGTGAAGTTTATCAGCAGATTGCAAAATCTCAGATGTCAGCAAGTGAATTAGGCTTATCTGAAGAAAATGGAAAGGAGGAGCAGTAATCATGGATATGAAAGAAGGAAAAATGCCTCAAAAGAGAAGAGGTCCTATGGGCGGTCCGGGCAAAGGTATGATGCCGGGAGAAAAAGCAAAGGATTTTAAGGGTTCTATCGGAAAATTGATTTCTTATCTTGGAAGTTATCATATACCTATTATTATAGTTATGATTCTTGCTGCTGCCTCTACGGTATTTAATGTGGCAGGCCCAAAGATTTTGGGAAAGGCAACGACGGCGCTTTCGGAAGGTCTGATGAATAAAATCCGGGGAACAGGCGGTATGGATTTCGGCTACATCGGAAAAGTGTTAATATTTGTATTATGTCTGTATGCGTTCGGTGCGATTTTTAACTTCATTCAGGTCTGGATTATGACAGGGATTACACAGAAGCTTTGT
>JAGAJD010000145.1 GCA_017626275.1 Lachnospira sp. | reverse complement strand
GTTGCAGGTGTTATATATATGGACGAGGAAAAGAAAGCAGAATTTTATAAAAAATTTCCGGTGTTAAAAGAACTTCCGTCAAGAAATGTTATAATTATGTCAGATGAGTTTATAAAGAAAATGTATAATATATATCTTTCTGCGTTTTTTGAGATATTAGGGGAAGAATATCCGTCAGATGAAGGTGTTGTATTGTCGGGAAATGTTTTATGCGTAAATTATGGGCTGGATTCAATTTATAAGGCGACAGATAATATTTTACAGGCATATTTACAGAAGGAAGGCTATTCCTACATAAGTAATGTTGATGAAAATGATATCTGCAGAATCAATTACATAAACAAAATTCTTTCCTATATGATTACAATAATCGGATTGTCGGTGATTTATTTTCTTGTTATCATAATATGGAACTGTTTCAGGTTTGCTGAGGAAAAAGACAAATTAAAGCTATACAGCGAGCTGGGGGCAGAACAGAGCAAATTATCGGGAATTGGAATTATTAGATTTGGTATTGAGGCAGGTATGGCTGTTTTTGGCGGGATTATAATAAGCTGTGCAGTACTTTCTCATAAATACTGTGTAGTGTATCTTTTTACTGCGGGAGTGATTACTTTATTGTGCGGTGTGGCTGTCAGGATAATTTATTCGAGGGGATTACGGCAAAAAGACAGAGGGTAAAAACAGGAGGAAAAATGGCAGAAGATAATTGCGTTAGGATTCTTGTCGTGGAAGATGACATGTATCTTGCAGACAGCATTGTGAGAATTTTACAGAACAGACAATTTACGGTTAAACTGGTAAATACTGCGCTTGACGCTGAACGCGAAATTGTGTCAGGGACAGAGTATGATATCTGGCTGCTTGATATTATTCTTCCGGACGGAAATGGGTTTGATTTGTGTAAAAAAATTCGTGAGCGGTCATCAGCGTTAATATTATTTCTGACCTCCTGTGATGACGAGGAGAGTATAACTAAGGGGCTTGATATGGGCGGAGACGATTATATTACAAAGCCGTTCAGAGTGGCAGAGCTTATGTCAAGGATAAATGCCAATTTAAGGCGTTTTCACAAATATATCAGGCTGCACAGGCGTTTTTTAATCAGCGGAGACATCAGGGCTGATTTGGAAAATGTTCAGGTATGGAAAAAGGGAGAACTCTTAAAGCTTACACCTGTTGAATTTCAACTGCTTGAAATATTTATGAATAATCCCGAAGTGATTGTGCGAAGAAATGTGCTGCTTGAAAAATTGTGGGACGGGCATGGTAATTTTGTGGAGGATAATACGCTGACAGTGACTGTAAGCAGATTAAAGTCCAAGCTTGGCGTATACGGTGAGGAAAATAGACAATATATAGAGACCATAAGGGGATATGGATATCGGTGGAATATGAGGTGTGTTGTAAGTGAAGATGAAAAATGCTGAAAAACTGACAGATGAGACAAGAAAAAGAGCCATAATTATAAATTCAATATGGGCGGCAGTATTCTGTATCGGAATACTTGGAATTGTGCTGTTTTATGAATTGAGAATACAGTCTATACTTGGAATGGTGTATGCGGCGGATAATTCCGGTGGAATTACTTTAACACACTGCATGTTTGCTGCCAAAATTAACGGCGCTAATCTTTCGGAGGCGTTATCTGCGGTAACGATGAGCGGTTATACGGAGCATGGACGGTTATATTTGTTCTGGAATAATTCGGGAAAGCTTTTGCTGTTTGTAGTGCTTCCGGTATTTTTGGCAGTTGTATCATTGGCCGCAGTATTTATAAGAAAAATAGGTGACAAAGACATTTATGCGGCACTTAAAAATGAGCAGGAGGAAAAGGAGCGTCTAAAAAAAGAACTGCAGACAGGTATGGAATATTCCGAAAAACGAAACACACAGCTTCAGGAATTTACGGAAAATATAGCACATCAGATAAAAACGCCGCTTGCAGGTCTGGCACTTTCGCTTGAAGTAATACGTGACGAGGTTTCAATGGGACTGTCTGCTGAAAAGGACATAAATCAGTGCTTTATACATATAACAAGGGTAAAGGACTTTATACAAAGACTTTTAAAAATCAGCAGAATGGAATCGGGGAAGGTTATTTTCGTACATGAGGATATTAATGTAGAGGACATGCTTTACTGTGCAAAAGATGCTGTGCAGAATGTCTGTCCCGTTCTTATTAACTGTGAAAATGCTGATTATTGCGTCAATGGCGACAGCCGGTGGCTTATGGAGGCGTTTGTAAATATTATCGAAAATTCCTGCCATTATGCCCTAAAAAACGTACAGCCACAGGTGGAAATTAATGTAACGTGAATGGAGGATAAGTGTGTAATAAAGGTTGTCGATAATGGAGATGGTTTTGGAGAGGGATGTGAGGAAAGTATTTTTAACAGGTTTGAGACAAATGGAGACTATCAGTCGTTTAATACTGGAATCGGCTTGAATCTTTCAAAACTGATTATCGAGGCACATCACGGAACGATACAGGCGTATAACAGTGACAGTAAAGGGGCGGTTTTTAGGATAGTGATACCGAAATTTGAGCTTAAAAGAGGTAAAATAGTTTAAATGTCATGGACATGGCGGAATGGAGAGGATTATGGGAGAAATTTTAAGGGCGGAAAATATTTCAAAGACATATCATATGGGAAGCGTTGAGGTGCAGGCATTAAAAAAATGCAGCCTTACAGCCGACAGGGGAGAATATGTGGCAGTTATAGGAAAAAGCGGCTCCGGAAAATCAACGCTTCTTAAGATACTTGCAAGCTTTGACAGACCTGACAGTGGAAATGTGGTTATTGACGGACAGGATATTTTATCATGTAATGAGAAGAAGCTTTCCAAACTTCGCAGAGAGAAAATAGGTTTTATCTATCAGGATTACAGGTTGTTTTCCGAGTACACGGCATATGAAAATGTTGTGCTGCCGCTGTTTATTGATAAAAAAATACCTGTCGATGAAGAGGTTGACGAGATTTTTGAAATGCTGCAAATATCAGACTGCAAAAAGAAATATCCTTCGCAGATGTCCGGCGGGCAGCAGCAAAGAACTGCTATTGCAAGGGCATTGATTGCAAGACCTGCAGTGATTTTTGCCGATGAGCCGACAGGAAATCTTGATGCAGAAAATGCAGACGGCGTGGCAAGAATACTTTCTCAGGCTTCAATGAGATATGGGCAGACTATCGTGATGGTAACGCATGATAAGCAGATGGCGGATTATGCTGACAGAATAATAATGTTAAAGGACGGCTGCTGTGGATAACAGCATGCAAAAAAGCTGCTGTTGTGAATAATAATATTCACAGCAGCAGCTTTTAAATTTAATCTGTAAGTGTCTGTTATGCGGCAGTTTTTTCTGTTCCGAAGAAATCCTCATACCATACGAGGAACATGTATACAGTCCAGATTTTTCTTGAATTATCTGCCTTTCCTTCTTTGTGTTCGTCTAAGTATTTCATTAATACATCTGTGTTAAAATACTTATTGGCAGCCTCACTGTTAAAGGCTTTTTTGATAATATTATAATACTTCTCGTCACGAAGCCATATACGGATAGGCACAGGGAAACCGAGTTTCTTCTTCTCTGCTACCATATCAGGCAGATATCTGTGCGCAGCCATACGCATTGCATACTTAGTGTTATGCTTATTAACCTTAAACTTAGTCGGAATTCGTCTTGCTACATCAAATACCTTACGGTCAAGGAATGGAACACGCACCTCAAGCGAATGAGCCATACTCATCTTATCAGCTTTCAGAAGTATATCTCCGATAAGCCAGAAATTAATATCTATATACTGCATTTTTGTGACGTCATCTTTATCGCTGACCTTATCATAAAATGGCTTTGTAAGCTGTGCATGGTCATACTTGCCTGACGGATTCTTTAATACACGGCTGCGTTCCTTTTCGTTAAACATAAAAGCATTTCCGATAAAGCGCTCTTCAACAGATTTGCTTGCACGTATAAGGAAATTTTTTCCTTTAAACTTAAACGGCAGCGCAGAAACACAGGAAGCTAAAGCTTTTCTTAAGCCGCCCGGCAGTTTCTGGAAGGAAGCTAAATCAAGAGGCTCCCTGTAAATGTTATAGCCGCCAAAAAACTCATCGGCACCCTCGCCTGAAAGAGCAACCTTTACATGCTTTGCGGCAGTCTGGCTTACAAAATAAAGAGCGATTGCGGCAGGGTCAGCCAAAGGCTCGTCCATATGGTACTGAATCTTTGGAATGGCAGCCCAGTACTCCTCGCTTGATACAAGCTTTGAGTAATTGTCAATCTTAATCTTTTCAGAGAGAGACTTTGCATAGTCAATCTCGTTATATTTTTCATAATCAAAGCCAACGGTAAAGGTCTTGTCACCGTTAAAAATAGCGGCTACATAGCTTGAGTCTACACCGCTTGAAAGGAAAGAACCAACCTCAACGTCGCTGATTTTGTGGTGTTCCACTGAATCATGCATAGCATTGTCAATTTTGTTAATCCATTCGTCCAAAGAAACATTATCATCTGCATCAAATGTCGGCTCCCAGTAGCGTCTGATATTTAACTCGCCGTTATGGAAGGTGAGACAGTGGGACGGCATAAGCTTATAAATTCCCTTAAAAAATGTTTCCTCCAATACAGAGTACTGGAATGTGAGATAATTCTCAAGGGCAGTCTCGTTGACCTTCTTTTTGTAACCCGGATATTCAAGAATACTCTTGATTTCTGAAGCGTACACAAGGTTGCCGTCAACTACCGCATAATAGAAGGGCTTAATTCCGAAATAATCTCTTGCGGCAAAAATAGTTTCTTTTTTGCTGTCCCATATAACAAATGCAAACATACCGCGAAGCTTGGTAAGCATATCTTCACCATATTCTTCATAAGCGTGAATCAATACTTCAGTATCTGAATTGTTGGCAAAAGTATGTCCTTTTTCAATTAACTCTTTTCTTAAATCCTGATGATTATATATTTCCCCGTTAAATGTGATGACGATTTTGCGGTCCTCATTATACATTGGCTGGCTTCCGTTATCTAAGTCAATGATAGAAAGACGGCGGAATCCCATATATGCTTTACCGTCTATATGCTGACCGGCACTGTCCGGTCCACGATGAATAATTTTATTCATCATATTTGTAAGAACTTCCGTTCCATTTTCAAGATATCCGGTAAAACCTGCAAATCCACACATAGCATTTCCTCCTAAATCAAACATTGATTACGATTATAACAGACAAAAATAAGGATTACAATTCTTAATAAAAGTTTTTCCGACACAAATGTATTTATACGGGGTTTACGTTATTTAAGTTTGACAAAGAATAAATTAAGCTGTGTTTCTTAAGGGTTTACAAAATATAGAAAATAGATTATAATATATTGAAAATTTTAATGTGAAGAGAGGAATTGCGGCATGGAAAAGATAAAGATGACAACTCCGTTGGTTGAGATGGACGGCGATGAGATGACAAGAGTGCTCTGGCAGTTAATCAAAGATGAACTGTTATCTCCGTTTGTAGAACTGAATACTGAATACTACGATTTAGGACTGGTACACAGAAATGAGACTAATGACCAGGTTACGGTAGATTCCGCAGAGGCTACCAAGAAATATGGAGTTGCGGTAAAGTGTGCCACAATTACTCCTAATGCGGCAAGAGTAAAAGAATATGATTTAAAAGAAATGTATAAAAGCCCGAACGGAACTATCCGCGCAATGCTTGATGGAACTGTTTTCAGAGCGCCGATTATTGTAAAGGGAATTGAGCCATATGTAAAGACATGGAAGAAGCCGATTACGATTGCAAGACATGCGTATGGTGATGTCTATAAGGCAAGTGAGATGAAGGTGCCGGGAGCAGGTAAGGCAGAGCTTGTATATACTGCAGAGGACGGTACTGAGACAAGAGAGCTTATCCATAACTTTAAGGGAGCAGGAATCTTACAGGGAATGCATAATCTAAATGATTCTATTGAGAGCTTTGCAAGAAGCTGCTTCAACTTTGCGTTAGAGACAAAGCAGGATCTTTGGTTTGCGACAAAGGATACAATTTCAAAGAAATATGACCATTCTTTCAAGGATATTTTCCAGGAAATTTATGATAACGAATATGCAGACCGTTTTGCCGAGGCAGGAATTACCTATTTCTATACGCTTATTGATGATGCCGTTGCACGTGTTATCCGTTCAGAAGGCGGTTATATCTGGGCATGTAAGAATTATGACGGAGATGTTATGAGTGATATGGTTGCGACAGCATTCGGTTCACTTTCAATGATGACGTCAGTACTTGTATCGCCTAACGGATATTATGAATATGAAGCTGCACACGGTACGGTACAGAGACATTATTATAAGCACCTTAAAGGCGAGGAAACATCAACTAATCCGATTGCGACTATTTTTGCATGGACAGGCGCATTAAGAAAGCGTGGAGAGCTTGACGGAATTGCTGATTTGTGTGCATTTGCAGATAAATTGGAAGAGGCTTGTATCAAGACAGTAGAAAATGGAGAGATGACTAAGGATCTCGCGCTGATTACAACCTTAGAAAATCCGAAGACTTTGAATACACAGCAGTTTATCAAGGCGGTAAGAGCAACGTTAGAGGGTCTTCTGTAAGAAAATGCGGGGGCAAATATATAATGAAGTTTAAGTTTGAAGC
>JAGAJD010000144.1 GCA_017626275.1 Lachnospira sp. | reverse complement strand
TGGATAATCTTATGAAAGGCAGAACAAGCTTTGTAATTGCTCACAGGCTTTCTACAATCAAAGATTCAGATATTATTCTTGTAATGAGAGACGGAGATATAGTAGAGCAGGGTAATCATCAGGAACTTCTTGACAAGGGTGGTTTTTATGCTGACCTTTATAATTCGCAGTTTGAAGAGGCGGCAACAGCATAATTAAGTAAAGAATAAAGCATAATTCCGGCAGTTAAAAATTGACGGAGTTGTGCTTTTTTTCTGTAATTTGGTAAAAAGAAAAATAATATCTCTATGCAGAAAAAGTCGAATTATGTTATAATTTTATAAAATTCAGATTTAGGAGATAGAGCATTATGGATAGAGATGTTTACTTGCTGAATGAAAATTTTATGGGGTTTGATATTGGTGAATTCCCTTATGATAAAAGCCACACGGCAATGGGTGAATATCATTACGTTGTCAATGAAGGAAATCATGGCGTGTGGTGCGATCAGGTCTGCAATTACAGATATAATGGTTCAGGTGCTTCATGGATTATAACGGAAGATGAGGGCAGACACTATATGGAGCAGATGCGTGTGATAGACAATAAGCCGCATAAGACTCACCCAATGCTTATAACAGGTGTGCCACAGTGGGGCGGATATACGGTAGAGGCAGGCGTCAGGGTTCTTAAAAAATCCGGTAACGCAGGAATCGGCTTTTGCTGTCTTAACAGCCTTAATCTTTTAGTATTTTCACTTGATAATGGAAAGGCTCAGCTTGAATACAGACATAAGCAGGTTGATAAAATACTGGCACAGAAAGAATATGAGTATAATTCCGATGAATTTTATGTACTGAAAGCAGAGTGTGCAGGTAATAAGGTTACATGTTTTATTAATGGCAATGAAGTGCTGTCGTATGAGGGCGAAGAGGCTGCACGCAGAGGTAAAGTAGCAATTACGGCGACTGTTCCGGCACAGTTTTCTTATGTGACTGTTATGGTTGACAGTGAAGAGAAACAAAAAATTGAACAGCGCATCAAGGAGCATAAGGAGCGGGAGCTTGAGGTTCAGGGCAGACACCCCAAGATGAAGCTGTATAAAAAGATTGATTTAAAGAATTTCGGAACGGGACGGCAGGTTCGCTTCGGACATCTTACAGGAACGGACGAATGGTATATCGTGCTTGCACAGGGGCAGAAAAGGGTTCACCGTGACGCATATGGACATATAAGCTGCCTTACGGCTATTGATTTGGACGGCAATATTCTCTGGCAGAAGGGAGAACCGTCAACAAAGTATGAGCATGGACAGATTTCAGCCGATTTGCCGTTTCAGGTATACGATATTGACGGCGACGGAATCGATGAGGTTATTACGGCAAAGAATTTTGAAATCATGATTCTTGACGGACGCACAGGTGATGTTAAGAAAAAGGCAAAAATGCCGTTGTCATGCGTCAATGATAATGAGAAAATAATAGGTGTGACTGACGGGATTTATGCGTTTGACAGAGTTAATGCGGACGGAATCCGTATCGCCAATTTTTCAGGTAAGGAAAGACCGTCGGATATTCTTGTAAAAGACAGATATTGCAGAGTATATGCGTTAAACAGTGATTTAGAGCTGATGTGGAGTTATAAGAGCGATAAGAATACAGGACATTTTCCGTATGCTGTTGATATCAATAAGGACGGCTATGATGAATTGCTCTGCGGCTATAATCTGCTCGACCATAATGGTAAATTAATATGGTCGCTGCCTGTTATGGAGGATCACACCGATGAGATTATATCGGGAAGATTTATGGCGGGAGAGCCGGGAACTCCTGAGGCAGAGGGACATTTTGCCTGCGTATCGGGAACAAAGGGCTTCATTATCGCTGATTACAACGGTAATATTGTAAAGCAGGAGGATATCGGACATGCACAGCGCGTAAGTACTGGTAATTACTGCCCTGAAAGAAAGGGCTTTGAGCTTGCTGTCACGAATTTCTGGGGACATCAGGGAATTGTGTATTTTTATGACTGTTTTGGCAATCCGCTTTGGGAGTATGAAAATGAATTAAACGGCAATATGGTTACGCCTGTCAACTGGGACGGTGACGGAACAGATTTGATTCTTTTAAATGCAGATTCAGAAAAGGGCGGTCTTTTAGACGGAAATGGAGTGCGTGCAGTCGTATTTCCTGATGACGGACACCCAAGTATGTGCGTGGAAGCAATCTCGCTTACGGGAGATGCAAGAGATGAGCTTGTAGTGTGGGATTATCATCAAATGTATATTTATACGCAGGACAACGGATATATGGAAAATGCATATGCGCCTGTCAAATATCCGCATTATAATGCGTCAAATTACAGAGGTGAGTATTCATATCCAAGTAAAGATTATCTTGTGTAGATTAAAGGTTAGTATAAAAAGACTAAAAGAGAAATGACTGAAAGGGAAAAAGTGTATTTATGCAAATGGTTTATGATAAGTTTCAGGTAGTATTATTAAGTGAGGTGAAGGGCAAGGATAAAAGTGCATTTATATTTGAGTTAAGGCTTACATCTGATGAGAACTGCCGTATAAAGATAACCGGGTTTGAGGCTTTTGATATAGAGGGCAACAAATTCGGTACGGAATTAACGGATATAAGCGTAACGGATATTATTCTGGGACACAGCAAATTTTTTACCGAAACAAAGAAAGTTAATATAAAGTTAAGTTCAGCGTTTAAATCTAAAATTGGCTGTATGGCAGTGCTTACGGTGGTCTGTCTTGAGGATAAAAAGAAGATGAATTTCTGTTTCCAGAGAAAAGGAACAAACCGCTGGGACTGTGTTGGCATACAGTTTTTAGATTATGATGTTACGGAGGAAACAGCAGAAGCAGTTTTAGATACTGAATATAGCGAAGATATTGAACAGGTTCCGGAGGCTGATGAGACTTTGGAGTCTGCCGCTTCGGAGTCAGCAGTAACAGACGAAGCTGAAGTCTTACAGCCAGAAGAGATTTTAGTGGAAAAGAAAAGCCTTTCCTGTCTCAAAGAAAATGTTGAGCGTGAGGGATTAGAGGCATATTTGGACATTCCGATGAATAAGCTTTTATCAGAGTATGAGCTTGAAGGGGAGACGCTTGGAGCATTTTTGGATATTTTTGGTCAGATGACAGCAAAAGAGGCTGATAATGCGGAACAGACAATACTTGAGCAGGCTGCTGCCATAGAAAAGCTTAAGCAGGAAAAGGATATAAACTGGCTTGAGGAATATCTTAATTCAGTAATTGAATTTGACGAAAAATCGGCAGAGATTATAGGGCTTGCAGTTGATAATTTAAGGATTCGCCTTGATGAAAACAATGATAAAGTTATGCCTGTGCTTTATTGTGAAGTCAGCTATTCCAAGGAGACTTATGTTTTGGTACGCTGCCCGATGATTAAAGTTATTTTTTATGATGAAAGAGGTAATATTTCAAATGTGGCAATGCACAGTGTGTCAAGAATACACACAGGTCAGGACATTGTGGAAATGCCTTTAAAGAAATCAACTTTTAAATACTGGTCAGGTCAAAGTAAAATTAAGATTCTTGTTACCATATAACGGTGGCAATATTCGTCAGAAAATCTTAAAAAAAACTAAAAAATATTATTGACATCTTAAATTTACAGTGCTATATTACGACATAAACAGAGAGTCAAATATTTAAATGCGATGAACAGAACACATTTATCCGATAAACACATTACAGAGAGTTGCCGGAAGGTGTAAGGCAATATGCTGCTGCGGATAAATATCCTCTGAGAGCAGTGCATTGAAATTTTCTTTTTAGAAAAGATTAGGTGTCACCGGGGTTCTACCGTTATATGGAAGCTTATTTAAAGCCCGTCGGGCATAAGATAAGGCAGAGCGGCCGTCTTGTACGGCAATCAAAGTGGTAACGCGGAAGTTGCAGGCTTTCGTCTTTGGGTACGCACATTTAGCGTATTAAAAGACGAAAGCCTTTTTTGATTCATGCTGAAGGCTTTTTGGAAAATATGGAAAGGAGAGTCTGTTAAACAGACAACAAAAACAATGAATGGTTTAGTAATTGTTTTAATCGGAATCGTAGCGTTGGGCGCAGGTTATGTTCTTTATGGACGCTGGCTCGCAAACAAATGGGGACTTGATCCAAAGGCAAAAACCCCTGCCTACACACATGAGGACGGACAGGATTATGTTCCATCTTCAAAATTTACAGTATTTTCACATCAGTTTTCATCTATCGCTGGTGCAGGCCCTGTAACAGGACCGATTCTTGCATCGGTATTCGGCTGGGTACCTGTTTTACTTTGGCTGATTATCGGAGGCTTGTTCTTCGGTGCCGTTCAGGATTTTGGTGCTTTATATGCCTCAGTTAAGAATGAGGGCAAGTCAATGGGTATGATTATCGAGAAGTATATCGGTAAGGCAGGAAGAAAGCTGTTTATGCTTTTCTGCTGGTTATTTACACTTCTTGTTATTGCAGCATTTACAGATATGGTTGCAGGTACTTTTGTAGGATATAAAACAACTGAAGCAGGAGAAACAACTAAAGTATTTGCTAATGCGGCAGCAGCCTCTATCTCAATGTTATTTATCGTTGTTGCGATTATTTTCGGATTGATTCAGAAAAAGGTCGGCAAGATGAATGAGTGGGTAAAAGCAGTCGTTGCAATAGTTTTACTTGTGGCTATGTTTGCTGTTGGTATGGCGCTTCCTATGTATGCAACAAAAGAGGCATGGATATATATTGTTATGGCATACTTATTCCTTGCTTCAGTTATGCCAATGTGGTTACTTATGCAGCCTCGTGACTATATGACAACATTTATGCTTCTTGGTATGATTATAGGAGCTGTTGTCGGAGTTTTAGTAGCACATCCGTCAATGAACTTAAATGCATTTAACGGATTTACATTAGTTGCTGCTGACGGAAGTAAGTCAATGCTGTTCCCGACATTGTTTGTAACAATCGCATGCGGTGCCGTATCAGGTTTCCACAGCCTTGTATCATCAGGAACTTCATCAAAGACAATCAGCAATGAAAAAGATATGCCAATGGTAGGCTATGGCGCAATGGTTGTAGAATCACTTCTTGGTATCATTGCTTTAGTAGTAGTCGGAGCTGTTGCTGTAAATGGAACAAAACCGGCGGGAACACCGTTTGCAATTTTCTCAGCAGGTGTCGCAGGTTTCCTTGAGAAATTAGGCGTTCCTGTTGAAATCGCAACAGTATTTATGACAATGTGTGTATCAGCACTTGCACTTACATCACTCGACTCTGTTGCAAGAATCGGACGTATGTCATTCCAGGAATTATTCTACGGAGACAGCACAGATCCTGCAACTATGACACCTGTACAGAGAGTTCTTACTAATAAATATTTTGCAACAGTAATTACATTGTTCTTCGGATATTTATTAACACTTGGCGGATATAACAATGTATGGCCATTGTTCGGTTCAGCTAACCAGTTGCTTGCTGCATTAGTACTTATTGCACTTGCTGTATTCTTAAAGACAACAGGAAGAACAGGCTGGACATTATACATACCTATGTTTATGATGCTTGCCGTTACATTTACAGCATTAGTTCAGAAAACTATCGCTTTAGTGGGCAACGTAATGAACGGAAAAGCAACATTCCTTGTTGACGGTTTACAGCTTATTGTGGCAGTTCTTTTAATGGTTCTTGGTGTCATGGTAGCATTTAGCTGCTTAAAGAAACTTTTTACGACAAAAAAGACAGAAAAAGAATCAATTTAGGATAATTTAAAATTAAAATGAAAATCTCCCTGCTTTGATGCGGACAGGACAGCCGCATTATTGTGGGGAGATTTTTTGCACTATGTTTTTATAAAGAGAAAAAGAAGTGGAAACAAAGATATTAGTCTGATATAATATACTGATAAAATAGAGGGAAGATAGATTTAACAGGGGGCTTTGTGATGAATGAACTGTATATGCTTACATCGGCATTTATGATTATTATAATCGGCATTTTACTGTGGAAGGTCACTATACTTTTGGCAAAAAGTGCTGAAAAACGGAAGTGCGTGACATTTGTTATTACTGTCGGAGCGTATATTTTAATGGATGCGTTATTTGTTTACTGTTTTCTTAATGAAGAAATCAGTTTAAATGTTTTCCGTTTAGTAAGTTTGCTGTTCTATACTATATACGTCACACTTCCGTTTATATGGTATCTTTTTTCACAGAGTTACATTGGAGCATTTTCTTCAGGCTTTGTAAAAAGAATACTTTGGATTCCATATGTTATTCTTATGGCTATTATATTGGCAGGAGTTTCATCGGAATCTCTATGGGTGATAAATGATACGGTGCGGTACAACAGAGGTCCTTGGTTTGGAATTTTTTCAGTACTGAATCTTATTTATTATGTGATACCGGTGTTAAGAATAATTGTGATTTTATGCACTAAGGGAAAACAAAGAAATCAGTATCTTTTTCAGGCATTGCTATTTTCTGCAATTCCGTTGATAGGTGTACTTGCCAATACCTATATAATACCGTTATATGCCGTTTATCCGTTTCAGCCATTTTGTTTTCTGGTAGGAACGCTGTTTGCGTATTTTTTCCTTATGGAACGTCAGAAAAGCAGAGAAGATGAGGAACACAGCCGTGAACTTCGGCAGGCACTTGAGCTGGAGTCGGAAGCATTGAAGCGGGCGAAAGCGGCGGAGCAGGCAAAATCAATGTTTTTGTTCAATATGTCTCATGATATCCGTACTCCTATGAATGCTATTATCGGTTTTACGGATTTGGCGTACAGGCACATTGAAGACAAAGAGCTTGTCAGAGATTATCTTGATAAGATTAAGGTTTCGAGTGATGTGCTGCTGCAAATTATCAATGATGTTTTAGATTTGGCACATATTGAAAGTGGAAAAATGTCTCTGCATCTCACAGCGGAAAGTCTTCAGCAAAATGTTTACAGTGTAAGCGATATGTTTTCGGAAAGCATGAAAGAGGCAGGACTTGAGTTTATTGTTGAAACGGATTTGCAAAATGCGTTTGTTATGTGCGATGACCTTAGAATGAATCAGATTGCAATAAATCTTTTAGGTAATGCTCAAAAATTTACGCCAAGAGGCGGCAGGGTAATATTTCGATTCGAGCAGGTAAGCGCTGAAAAGGACGGACAGGCAGAATATAAAATGACGGTCAAAGATAATGGAATCGGAATGACAGATGAGGTTTTGTCTCGTGTTTTTGAAGCATTTGAGAGGGAGAGAACATTAACGGTTTCAAGAATATCGGGAACGGGACTGGGACTTAGTATCGTAAAGAATCTTGTAGAAATGATGGGAGGTACTATTGAAGTCAAAAGTGAACAGGGTGTGGGAACAGAAGTTGTGACACATTTTATATTTCAGGTTGTTTCGGAAAAATCAGTGGTTAGCAGAAAAGAGATATCGACAGTTAAATCTGATTTTGAAGGAAAGAGACTTCTTTTGGTTGAGGATAACGAATTCAATAGGGAAATTGCAGTTGAGATACTGAAGGAAGAAGGGTTTATAGTTGAGGAAGCAGAAAATGGCAAGGCTGCTGTTGAAAAGGTTCGTAATTCTGACGCAGACTACTATGATATTATACTAATGGATATACAAATGCCGGTTATGGACGGTTATCGTGTAACTCAGGAAATTCGTAGCATGGGGATAAATATACCGATTGTAGCGATGACAGCTAATGCATTTGATGAAGACAGAAGAGAGTGTCTTAATGCGGGAATGAATGAACATGTTGCAAAGCCGCTTGACATTGATACGCTGCTTAATATATTGCATAGAGTTTTGGCTTCATGTAATTAAAAATTAAATGGCATGGTCAGAAAATTGACCATGCCATTTTAAACTATTCTTTATCTTTTAATAGATTGTTTGTTTATATGTTTTCCTTGACAAACTAACATATGTTAGTTATTATACTAACACTTGTTAGTGAGATTAGATGCCGTTAGAGCGGCAGAATGGAGAGATATATGAAAATTACTGTTATTAACGGACAAAATCATAAGGGCAGCACATATCATATTGGAAAGCTGCTGATTGATAATATCTGCTGTGAAAAGGAAGTTACTGAGTTTTTTCTGCCAAGAGATCTGAATCATTTTTGTGCCGGGTGCTATAACTGTATTGAAGATGAGACAAAATGTCCTTATTATAAGGAAAAGAATATTATTATGCAGGCAGTGGAACAATCGGATCTGCTCATTTTTACAACACCTGTTTACTGTATGGCACTGTCTGCACCATTAAAAGCATTTATTGACCTTACTTTTACATATTGGCTTTCACATAAG
>JAGAJD010000143.1 GCA_017626275.1 Lachnospira sp. | reverse complement strand
ATGATTCAAACAAAAAATATTTTTTTTCTGCATATCCTATAAAGATATCCTTTTCACCGGAATAAAATACAAATTCCACATTTCCCATATCAATCTCAGATACAGTCTTTGTTGTACTTTCTGTCTCCGCATTAGAATCCTGCTTCTCCTTTTCATTTACTGAACTTTTCTGACCTCCACAGCCGCAGGCAAAAATTACAACTGCAAAAATCATCAATGCCAATATACATTTTTTCATAGCTTTTCCTCCAAAATAATTTCCAAAATGACATTTAGTGAATGTCATTTTGTGTGTATTTTAACATATACTTTAATAATTGACAAGTAGTGAATGTCAAGAAAGGAAAATCCATGTATAAAAACAAAGCAAACAATGGAAGAAATAATATATCAGGTATTAATATTGCAAAATTCCGTAAAGCCCTTTCACAAAAGACATCTCAACGTGCTCTTGCCGACAAAATGCAGCTTGAAGGTATTGAATTGGATAAAAATGCTATACAACGCATTGAATCAGGAGAACGATTTGTTACCGATATTGAACTTAAGACATTTGCCAAAGTTCTAAATGTTTCTTATTCTGAATTATTAGAAGAACATTATGATTAATATTAAATCAAATTTAAAAAAAGACATAAACACCGTTCTTAGTGTTCATGTCTTTTTTAATAATTATGGTCTTGTTGTTTCAGTCTGTGTATGTGCCTCTGTTTTACGCACGCCCTCATCAATCATATGACCTGCACCTGAAGCTGCGTCCTCAAGAATTGTTCCTGCCTCCGTCACAGCGTCCTTTACGCCTGTGGCTGCATCTGTCACAATTTCCTGTATCACACCTGTTGATTCATTATGATTTCCTGAATTAGTATTACTCCCGGTCTCTTCGTTGTTTTTGTTTCCACAGCCGATAAGCGCACACACGCCAATCACCAGAAGCAATCCAATTACGGATAATTTAATTTTTTTCATAATTACCTCCACCTTAAAGAAATATTTCCTTTACAGTATGGATATAATTATGCAAATTTATACATTACCTACGCTTTCAAATGTCTGCTGAGATATTTGTACAAAATCCACGTCACAATGCCGTCAACCACAGATTTGATTAAATTAAACGGTGCAACTGCCAAAGCCACAAACGAAAAAATATCATTGATTGAGCTGTTAATTGCATTTCCCATGCTGATAAACGATTCTATCGGCATTCCGTAAAGCTCTGAATACTTTGGAAGCAGGTAAAATGCATTAAGCAGCGTTCCGCTGACAATCAGCGTAAGTGAACCGACAACCAGCGCAATTATCGCTGTTTTCTTAGTTTTATGCATATGATAAATTACCGATGCCGGAACAACGTAAGCACAGCCTAATATAAAGTTAGCAAAATCTCCGACAAATGCTGTTGTCGTTCCCTTAAGACACATATGTAAAAGAACTTTAACGGCTTCGATAATGACACCCGCACACGGTCCAAGCAAAAATGAACCGATTAAAACAGGAACTTCACTGAAATCCATTTTATAAAAAGCAGGTGCTATAAATCCAAGCGGAAAATCAAAATACATCAGCACAACGGCTATTGCTGACAGCATAGCCATAATAACAAGCTTATTGACCTTCATTTTTTCAGAAGAAAACTTTACGTGATTTTTTCTTTCAATAAGCTTCTCGCAGGCAAATGCCGCAAAATATGCCGCAACTACCATTATCAGCGATACTATTATAAAATATACTGTTTTCATAGCCACTCTCCCACTGCACGCACTGCCTCTTCTATCTGTTCAACCGGAAGCACAAGAGCAAACCGTACATACCCTTCTCCCTTACTTCCAAAGGCACTTCCCGGAGTGCAAAGCACGCCTGTATTTTCCAAAAGCTGCATGCAAAATTCATCAGATGACGTAAAGCCTTCAGGAACCGGAGCCCATACAAACATTGTTCCCTCTGAAAAAGGCACATTCCAGCCCAAACGGCTTAAACCTCCGCATAATGCGTCCCGTCTTTTCTGATATTCCATGCACTGATTTTTAACACACTCCTGCGGACCGTTAAGTGCGGCAACAGCAGCTTTCTGCACAATAAAGCTTGTGCCGTAATCAAACTGTGAACGCACCGTCTTAAATTTCTGAATAATCTGCGCATTTCCCAAAGCAAAAGAAATTCTAAGTCCTGTCAGATTATATGTCTTGGAAAGCGAATTAAATTCAATTCCAACCTCTTTTGCTCCCGGAATTGAAAGAAATGAAAATCCTTTTCTTCCGTCATATTCTATCTCGGAATACGCATTATCATGCACAATGATAATATTATATTTTTTTGCAAATTCAATAATCTGCTCATAATCTTTTCTTTCGATGCATGTGCATGTAGGATTCAAGGGATATGACACTACCATCATCTTAGCTTTCTTAGCTGTTTCCTCCGGTATCTTATCCAGTGCAGGTGCATAATGATTATTTTCATCAAGTTCATAATACACAATCTCTGCATCATTTAAAAACGGACCAGCTTCAAAAACCGGATATCCCGGATTCGGAACAAGCACTATATCCGACGGATCGCACAGGGCAAGCGCAATATGCGCAAACCCCTCCTGCGAACCTGCTAAAGACAATATCTCATCTCTTTGCAATTCAACATCATAGCGGTTCTTATACCAGTCAATAACTGCATTTTGAAGTTCATCGGTATCACCGAGAGAATATTTATAATTCTCCGGATTTTCTGATGCCCTGCAGACCGCCTCTATAACATGCTGTGACGGCGGAAAATCCGGCGTACCTACAAACATGTTATATACTTTTCTTCCACTCTCTTCCAAAGCAGCTCTTTTTTCATTCAAAATATTAAATATATTGGGCTGAAAACTTTCGGCTCTTTTAGAAAATCGAATCTCCATTGTAATCTCCATTCGCTATAAATGCTTATTATTCTTCAAATGTTGTATAGTCTGTAATATCGGCAACACTAACCTCTAACACACGATGTCCGTTAAGAAGCTTATTCTGGATTGTGAAAAATGCAACAATCATTCTTGTCTCGCCTGTCTTAGATACTACTTCATGACGGTAGCACGCATATTTCTTTTCAATAAACTGCTCCCTTAATTCAGCAATAATCTCATTATATTCTACGTCCGGTACAAAATCCTTGAATACAAGACCGTTTTTCACATCTTCTTCCGTATATCCAAGCAAATTTGTAAAACCGTCATCTACTTTGATAATCTTACCACTGCGCATTTCCGTTGAAAACTGCGCATATGGGATAGAATGCATTTTCTTTTCTGACATAATAATCCTCCAATTTAAAGCTTTTTTATATAAATCAGTATAACAGTCAAAAGATTACTTTACAAGTGTCTGTAAACGCTCCTGTACCTGTGCAAGCATCTGTGTATATTTCTCAAGCTTTGCTTTTTCCTCGTCAATCTTTGCCTGTGGCGCCTTAGAAGTAAATTTTTCATTATTAAGCATACCGTTGCAGCGTGCAATCTCACCGTTTAACTTTTTCTCTTCTTTCTGCAGACGCTCAATTTCTTTCTCAATATCAACAAGCTCTGCAAACGGAATATAGATAGCAGCTGAAGGAATCACAGTAGATACTGCATCATCAGGAATACCGCTCTTATCCTGCTGAATTACTACTTCACTTGCATATCCGAGTGTTGCAAAGAATACCTTGCCATTTTCAAAAATGTCTCTTATTTCAGCATTTTCAGATACAACATATACCTTTGCTTTACGGCTCGGCGCTACATTCATCTCTGCTCTTACATTTCTGATATTGCGGACTGCCTGCTTAATCGTTTCAATAGCCTTTTCATCTTCCGCAAAATTAAAGCTATCCGTATATTCAGGCCATGAAGAAATCATGATAGACTCTTCCTCGTCCTGAATGTTGCAGAAGATTTCTTCCGTAATAAACGGCATATAAGGGTGAAGCAGCTTTAATGCGTCAATTAAGACTTTCTTTAACGTCCAGATTGCTGCTTTTTTAGTCGTATCCTCATCGTTATAGAGACGAGGCTTAACCATCTCAATATACCAGTCGCAGAACTCTTCCCAGATGAAATCGTTAAGCTTTGCAACAGCGAT
>JAGAJD010000142.1 GCA_017626275.1 Lachnospira sp. | reverse complement strand
TAGAGCAGGTCGAAAATGCCGTATCGGATATTGCAACGGGAGCTACAAGTCAGGCGGAAGAGACGCAGAGTGCCACGGAAAATGTTGTGGAAATGGGCAACATGATTAGCGAGACAGCCAGAGAAGTAGAGGCTCTTAAGAATAATTCAGAGCAGGTACACAACTCAAGCGGTGAGGCACGTGATATACTTAACGAGCTGATTAAGGTAAATGATAAGACAAAAATATCTGTTCAGGAAATTTATGAACAGACTAATACAACTAATGAATCCGCACTTAAGATAAAAGAGGCGACGGAGATTATTACGTCTATTGCGGAGGAAACTAATCTTTTATCCCTGAATGCGTCTATTGAGGCAGCAAGAGCAGGTGAGCAGGGCAGAGGCTTTGCTGTTGTTGCGTCACAGATTCAGAAGCTGGCGGAGCAGTCAAGTGAATCAGCATTAAGGATACAGGAGATAACGGACATGCTTATTAGTGATTCTACTAAAGCAGTAAAGACCATGCAGATCGTTAAGGATAACATAAACATTCAGAACGAGAAGATGATAGGCACCGAGAATAAATTTAAAGAGGTAAACGAAGGAATATTATCTTCAATCAATGGCATTGTGCAGATTGCCGATATGACAGACAATCTTAATATAGTAAGAGAACGTGTGGTAGATGGTGTACAGAATCTTTCAGCTATCGCAGAAGAAAATGCGGCAAGCAGTGAAGAAACTTCGGCATCAGTCACACAGGTAAGTAATGTCATTATTGATATTTCAGAGAATGCAGATCGGTTAAAGAGTATAGCAGAGCAGTTAGACAGAGAAATGAAGAATTTCAAACTGTAATGAAAATATAAAGAGTAAATATTTTTTATATAAGGCAGGTTCAATTTGATTTGAATCTGTCTTATTTTATATAAGTAAAGAAGTCTTACATAATATTTCTGTTGACATATAGCATAGTATAGTATAATATAAAACGAAAGATATTATATATCATATAATATTATAAAGAAACATTATAAAACAGAACGTGCGGTAAATCGCTTCGGAACGGAGGAATGTATGGTCTTTCAGATAAGCTCGGCACTATTGGAGGCATGTGTGCTGTCAGTTCTGGAAAAGGAAGATTTATATGGATATGTTCTTACACAGAATGTAAAAGAGGTTGTGGATATCTCTGAATCAACGCTGTATCCGGTGTTAAGGCGTCTTTTGAAGGAGGGCTGTCTTACCACGTATGATATGCCTTTCGGAGGAAGAAACAGGAGATACTACCAGCTTACCGATAAGGGTAAATGCCAGCTTCAGCTTTACAGACAGGAATGGATTCAATATAAATCAGGTATTGATAAGATATTAATTACAGAGGTGAAGAAATGACAAGAGACGAATATTTAAGAATTTTGCAAAGTAATCTGGTCAATGTTCCGCCGGAAGAGGTCTGGAATATTATGCAGTATTACAGGGAGTATTTTGAGGACGCAGGCGAAGAAAATGCGGCAAAGGTTATGGAAGAATTAGGACCTCCGGAGCAGCTTGCAAGAAAGGTGTCAGCTGATTTTGTGTCAGGTGGTTTTGCGATGCCGGGAAACAGTTTTAAAAAACCACAGAAAGAAAAGAAAAATTACACGTGGCTTATAATTATTCTGGCAGTGCTTTTGTCGCCGGTGTGGTTTGGAGTATTGATTACAGTTATATCATTGCTGTTTTCGGCGGTGGTTGTAATAGCAAGTCTTTTGTTTGCGGCAGCTACTGCCGGTATAAGTCTTATAGGTGCGGGTATCATTACATTCGGCACAGGAATTGTAACACTTTTTGACAGTGTGGCAACAGGCGTTATGCTTATTGGAGCGGGAATGATGAGCGTCGGATTTGGTATACTTTTTGTGCTGCTTCTTTGCTGGCTTGTATCTCTTGCAAAGAAATTAGTAATGTGGATAAAGAGAAAGCTTGCCGAAAGAAAGCAGAAAAAAGAAGTTAATTTCTAAAAAATGCCGTAAAAACGGCGGAATGGAGTCAATATGAAAAAATTTACAATGGCGGCGGGTATAACGGCGGCAGTCCTTATAGGCGTTGGTTTTCTTTTGGTAGTTGCCGGTGTACTCACAGGTGCCGAAAGAGGCGTTTATTTTGATAAAGGCGGCATAAAAGTGCTGAAATCTGGAGAAGATTTTGAGTATGAAAAGTATGATATAGATAATGTCAAAGAAATTGACATAGATATCAGTAATGCAAGAGTTGAATTAAAAGCCTCCCAGAGTAATAAATTCGGAATAAATGTATCTTTATGTGACAACAGCGAAACACCTGTTGTAAATACGGATAACGGGAAAATCAGTGTCAGCCGGAAAATGGGAGTACAGCTTTTCAGAATAAATTTTGATTTATGGAATTTATTTTCAAACAAAACCAATGTTATTACAGTTTATATTCCTAGGAATACTAAATTTGACAGTGTTTGTGTTGATACGAGTAACGGTGCTATTGATATACAACAGGATTTTACTACTGATACGTTAGAAATTAACACAAGCAACGGTAGAATTACGGTAAACGGTGTGACATGTTCTAAAAAGGCAGAGTTAAAGACTTCTAACGGTGCTATTAATTGTAACGGAAAGTTCAATACGGATACATATTTTAAAACCTCTAACGGAAGGGTTGAGGCACAGGGAAGCTATAAGGGAAGGACATATATAAAAACCTCCAACGGTGCGATTGAATTTTCAACATCAGAGTCGGAAAAAACGTATAATATAGATGCAGATACAAGTAACGGCTCTATAAGGTTGAATGGAATTAAAGTTGATGATGATTACAGGCAGAGACAGACAGATGCATCGAATACACTTGAGATAGATACAAGCAACGGTTCTGTTACGATGAATTTCGGAAATTAAGAATAAGCGGATATCTTAATTAAAAGGTATCCGCTTATTTTATGCTTAAAGTCTAAGCTTCTTCTTTTCTGTATTTTGATACAACAAGTGCGGCACTGAAGCATGCTATTGTGAATAATAGCTGAATTCCCAAATATCCGAAATACTTCTTTAAATCTGCACCATTGTTATTATAACTGCTGCAAATTTTGAGTGCCTTTATATACCACGAAGCAGGAAGAAACTGTGAAACAGTAGCCACACCACTGCTTAAAAGCTCTGCTGGGATAAATATGCCGCATATAAATGACATTCCAAGACCTAAAATATTTGACCATACATTCATGGTATTGTCATTTTTAGCAAAAAGGCTTACCAGATAAGTAATGCTTACTGCAACCAGCAAAAAAACGAGACTGTTTAAAACAAACATGGCACCGTTTATCGTAAAAATGTGCTGCTTGTATATAATAGCGGCAAGCACCATAAAAATGCACCACAGCAGAAGGCTGTAAGAAATGCAGGCAGAGGAAAGCTCTGCGTTTCTTCTTGTGACAGAGAGAGCACTGCACTTCATGCGGAAATTAATATTTTTTTCACGGAATATAATAAGTATGCCACCCATGCTGGTCATAATCACTGCTATAAAAATATATGGCAGATATTGAAAAAAGCTTTTCATATAGGTTGAGACAACTAAATCATCAGCTTCATTTTCATTGTTAAGTATCTCGGCAGAGGAGCCTGCAGCTAGGGACTGTTTCGTAAGCTGTTTGGCTTCATTGGCACTATAACCTGCACTGGTGTAGGTGCTGAATATCTTTAAATAAGTGTTAATAATGTTATCCATATAATAGGCAGACGTGCTACCGGCCTGCTTTACATTTTCAAGGCTTGTGTAATCCGAAGAAAAGCCCTGCGGAATTATAAGTACATAGTCGATATTGCGGAAAAACAATTCATCAGCAATCGATTCTTTATCATCAGAAATATTTATAAGTTGCTGCGTGTCTGCGATATAGTCATACAGAGCATTGCTTTCAGGAGTGTTGTCATAATCAAATACTGCAATTTTTAGCTGTTCTGCCTTGAAATCATATGTTTTGTTTATATTGGCAGTCTGTGCCATAATAATACATATTGCAGCAAAGATAGATACATATATAATAACAACGGAAATGCGCCTAAGTACGCATTTATAAAAAGCTTTAAAGACTTGCATATTTAGTCCTCCTTAATAGTAAGTAGCTGATAAGGCACAAAATAACTGCCATAACGGCAAGAATTATTGTGTTTCTTATATAGCGGTCATAGGATTCAAACATATTTAAGGCATATAGGCTGTCGGTAATAAGTGCAGCCGGATTTATTCGGTTTATTATAGGGCATGTATGTTCAATCCAGTCCTTTATTGCTTCTACCATAAGACCGCTTAAAAATGAACAGCCCATGGAATATACTAAAGCAATTGATGCCTGTACGGCTTCATTCTTCTTTACAAGTGCACCGATAAAAAGTCCTGTCATAAGACTTATTAACGTTCCCAGAAATGCTGTCAGCAGAATTAAAAGAATTCTTTGTCCGAAATCAATTCCGAGAATTACAATAAGATAGAAGAACAAAAGCAGCACGCTTAAAAACTGTACAGTAAAAGTGGCAGAAATGTCGCTTATAATTGCAGTTAATTTGTGTACCGGAGCGACCTCACGTCTCATGCCGAGTGATGACTGATTTGCCTGCATATTTGCTAAACAATGTACGCCTGCACTGGCTGAAAACAAACATGTCATGGCTATTAATGCATAAAAATACTGCATATATGGGTCATAAGAGGCATTTGCTAAAGAAATCTCATGTCCGTAAGTGACGTCTGATGAGAGCGTATCTATTGCCTGACTAAGTTTTTCAGGGTGTTTCATGGCAATTTCCTTTAATACGTCAGCCTGATTACAGTACTGCTGTATGAATGACTGCATAATGGTCTGTTCTATTCCATTATCGGAAAGCATAAGGTGCGGTGTGTCCGCAATAAAAATAATTCCTGTTACATCGTTGTCGTTAAGCATTGTTTTGGCAGTTTCCAAATCCGTATAAACTGCGTCAAACAGCTGGTCGTCACCTTCTTCACAAAGAGAAGTTAAGACCTCTGAAAATGCTGTGTTTTCCGATTCTGTCACGACAGCGGCAGGAATAGGAGAGAGCTTTAAATCACTTTCGTTCATAAGATTGCTAAAGCCGAGGTAAAAAAATGTGCCGAGTATAATAGGGAAAAAGATATTCCATATGGCAATCTCTTTGGTGAAAAGAATATCTTTTAAACGGTAAAAGTATAATCGTAAAAACATGGCTGCTCCTTTCTAGTCCCTCAATTCTTTTCCTGTAATTTCAAGAAATACATCATTTAACGTAGGCAGTTCGGAATATACACGCCCGAAAGCAATATTCTGTTCCTGTAAAAATCCAAGTACATGAATAAGATTGTGGCTGCCGCCGCTGCATTTTACAATAAGCTGCTGCTGGTCATATTCTACTGAATAAATGTGGTTCATCTGACGCAGTGCAGTTAAATGCTCGTTTTTAAGTCCTAATGTGTCGATGTAAATGGTTTCGTTATTTTTGATTAACTGCTTTAATTCCTGAGAAGTTCCGTTTGCAAGATTTCTTCCTTTATCCATGATTACAATACGTGAGCAAATCTGTTCAATTTCTTCCATATAATGGGAAGTGTATATAATAGTTGAACCCTGTCTGTTTAATTCCAGAATACCTTCAAGAATCTTGTTACGGCTCTGCGGGTCAACGGCAACTGTCGGCTCATCTAAAATGATAAGCTTAGGTTTATGGGCGATTCCGCAGGCGATATTGAGTCGTCTTAAAAGACCGCCGGAGAGCTTTTTAGGATAAAACTTCTGAAATTCGCTAAGCCCGGCAAATTCTATTGCTTCCTGAACATATTTGCGTCGAAGTGCTTTGTCTTTTATGTAAAGACCGCAGAAATAATCAATATTTTCATAAACATTTAGCGTATCAAAGACTGCTACATTCTGGAGAACCACGCCAATGTCGCGCTTCAGGCGATAGCTGTCAGGGCGCATTGTTTCGCCGAATACTTCAACTGTTCCCTTATCAAATGAGAGAAGTGAAAGAAGACAGTTGATAGTTGTGGTTTTGCCTGAACCGTTAGGTCCGAGCAGTCCCAGAATTTCTCCCTCATTTACCGTGAGATTAAAGTGGTCTATTGCCACAAGCTCCTTATATCGTTTTACAAGATTTTCAATTTTTACAACCGGTGTTGACATAAATTTTTCCTCCCTGTATGTTTGTTGTTGATAATAGTTTAAGAAAAATAAATTAAAAAGAACAGTGATTAAAATAAGGAATGTAAGTGACATTTGTCATATCTTTTATTATAATGGATGGTAACAGGTTCAGACGTAACAGGAGGCGGCGAATGAGAAAAATATTGACAGCAATAATTGTATATCTGGCGGGCAGTGTGCTGATTTTAAGTTCGGGAATTACGCCTGTAAAGCTTGCCGTTGTTCTTCTGCTGTTTATTGTGCTTTGTGCAGGAGCTTACTGTAAGGATAAAAGAAATTCGGCGCTGATACTGCTTGTGTATATGGCAGTTGTGGCGGCAGTGCCTGAGGGAATTTACGGACTGCCTGTAATCGGTTATCATATGAGTGACTGTGTATGTCAGGTGATGGAAGATAAAAAAAGACATGATTTGATTTTTGTAACGGTGACAGGAGTAATTCTTTGTGTGTGTACGGCGAAATTTTTAATACAGACAGAAAATATAAGGGGTATGATGCTGCACATAACAGTGTGTGTTTTATTTACGGCTGCGGCATCCGTGCTTAGGCTGTATGATTATAAATATGAGAGACTTTATGAAGAATTTGTAAGAACTAAAGATAATGACAGAGAGTACAATATGGCATTAAAGGCAAAAAACCAGTACCTAATTGAAAAGCAGGACGCACAGATTTACAGTGCGACGTTAATGGAAAGAAACAGGATTGCGAGGGAGATTCATGATAATGTGGGTCATCTTCTGTCACGCAGTCTGCTTCAGATGGGAGCGGTGCTTGCCGTAAATAAAGATGAAAATTTAAAGCCGCTGCTTTTGGGAGTTAAGGAGACGTTAAACAGCGCCATGAGCAGTATAAGAAGCAGTGTTCATGATTTGCACGATGAGTCTGTTGACCTAAAACAGAATATTGAGGAGATTTTATCTAAAATGCAGGATTATGCGGTACATTTTGAGTATGATGTGCAGGAGGAGCTGCCAAGAGAATTAAAGTACTGTATTATAGCCATAGTTAAGGAGGCAACATCTAATATAATAAAGCACAGCAATGCAGATACGGTAGATGTTGTGCTTCGTGAACACCCTGCATTTTACCAGCTTATGATACATGACAACGGAAGAAGTGCGGCAAAGAGCGACGGCATGGGAATAGGTCTTGAAAATATGCAGCAGCGCGTTGAAGCCTTTGCGGGAAGACTGGAAATAAGCAGGGAAGCGGGTTTTAAAATTTTTATTCATATTCCAAAGAGGGCGGCAAATGTATAAAATGAGGATAAGAGAGAGGTATGTATGAAAGTAGTAATAATTGACGATGATAAACTTGTGAGCATGTCGCTTAAAACGATACTTGAAAGCGCAACCGGCATAACTGTTGAGGCAGTAGGAAATGACGGAACGGAGGCACTTGGTTTATATGAGAAGCACAGACCTGACGTACTTCTTATGGATATTCGCATGGAGCATATGACGGGTGTTGAGGCGGCAAGAAAAGTGATTGCAGAATATCCGGATGCGAAGATTTTGTTTCTGACCACATTTTCTGATGATGAATATATAATAGAGGCACTGGAAATAGGAGTCAGGGGATATATTCTTAAGCAGGATTTTGAGGGGCTTATTCCTGCACTTGAAGCTGTACAGCAGGGGCAGACTGTGTTTGGCGGCAAAATAGTTGGTAAGCTGCCGGGGCTTTTACAGGAAAGCTTAAGCTTTGATTATGAGGCTAAGGGGATTACCCAGAAGGAGTATGACATTATACAGCTTGTGGCACAGGGGCTTAGCAATAAAGAAATTGCAGCAAAAACTTTTTTGTCGGAGGGAACAATAAGAAACTACTTAAGCACAGTACTTGAAAAACTGGATTTGCGTGACAGAACACAGCTTGCGGTATTTTACTATCAGAACGGCGGCAGATAGATATAATAACTGTTACATTTGTTTTAATTGATTGCGTTTTGGAAATGGGGATTGGTTATGGGTGGAATTGATGAATATATCAAATGGAGAGGGGATTTGACATTTTCACAGTCTCCTTTTAATGAGGTCGATAACCTTGTGCTGGCGCAGCTTGCATATGTTGATTTGAAAAATATTATACCGTCTGCAGGAAGCGGAGATAACATTACGTTAAGGCAGGCAGCACTGGACTTTTTTGATTTATATGATGAAGAAGAATTAAGAAATGTCAAATCATTTATAAGAGACGCTCCGTTTTTTATGCGTCAGGTAGCTGAAAGCGAGCGTTTTGGTGGAATGCTTCTGTCAGATTACGTTGATATTGTGGACGACAATGAAGAAAAACAGTTTGCTGCATTTTGGGCAGAGCTTTCTGACGGCACTCATTACATTGTGTTCAGAGGAACGGACGATACTATTGTAGGCTGGAAAGAAGACTTTAACATGAGCTTTACCATGCCTGTACCGTCACAGCTTGAGGCGGTAAAATATGTAAATGAGACGGCAAAGCATAAGCGCGGAAAGCTAAGGCTCGGAGGACACTCAAAAGGCGGTAATCTTGCGATATATGCGTCCGTCAAGGCAAATGTGTCTGTAAGAAAGAAAATTATAGCTGTTTATAACAATGACGGGCCGGGCTTTGACAAGGCTATGGTGGAGAGTGAGGAATATCAGCAAATGCTTCCGCTTGTAAAGACGATTGTGCCGGAACATTCGATAGTAGGAATGTTGTTGTGGCATGAGGAGGAATATCTGATAGTAAAGAGCAGCCAGTTCGGAATTATGCAGCATGATGCTATGTCATGGCAGGTGGAGGGCAAATGCTTTGTGAGTACTCCGAAGGTCAGTGAAAACAGCCGCCAGCTAAACGAGGCGATGAGTACATGGATAGAGAGGTTGTCAAAGGAAGAGCGTCAGAGATTTGTGGATACGCTGTTTGAGCTTATAACGGCAAGCGGTGCAAAGACGCTCTCGGATATTAATGCAGATGTTTTTAAAAGTGCAAATGCTACTATAAAAATGTTTAATTCGCTCGACGCAGATACAAAAAACATGATTATTAAAATACTGCGCTCACTGACAACCGAGATTAAGAGGGCAAGAAGGGCAAAGAAAAACTGATAGAAAAGGGGAGCTGCTGTCTTAATTAATTTGCCTTATTTTTACTAAAAATAATCCATATGGCAAGACATACAATCATAAACATCGGATAAAAGCAGAAAGGAATGATATCAAATCCGGAAAGTGTCACGGAAGAGCCGGCTGTGGCGGCAGAAGCGTAAAGAAGCTGTGCGCCGTAGGGGAGAAGCCCCTGCGTAATTGATGCGCTTATATCCAGCAGTGAAGCACTTTCCTTTGGTGAGATATTATACTCTCTGCTTATTTCCTTTGCGATGGGAGCAGTCATAATAATAGCTATCGTATTGTTAGCAGTAGCAATGTCAACTCCTGCCGTAAGTGCGCCGATTCCAAGTCTGGCGCCTTTATTTGTCTTAATCCGGCGGTTTACAGTGTTTAATATCCAGTCCACTCCGCCGCCTAATTTTACAAGAGAACCTATACAGCTCACTATAATAGAAATTATTGTAATATCATACATTGAAGTTATTCCGTCTCCCATGCAGGTAAATATTTCGATGCCTGATATATTTCCTGTTATAATTCCTGCGATAAGAGAAAGAACCGTTCCTATAATCAGTACGGTAAATACATTCATTCCGCACAATGCTCCCGCCAGTACAAAAATATAAGGAATTACGGATAAAAGGCTGTATTCTCCTGATTTGGCTATTGCGGCAGAAGAGCCGGAAGCCATAAAAAATAAAACGACGATAGTAACGATTGCTGCCGGAAGCACAATAAATAAATTAGTCTTAAATTTATCACGCATTGCACAGCCCTGTGTTTTTGTGGCGGCGATTGTTGTGTCGGAAATCAGTGAGAGATTATCTCCGAACATTGCACCGCTTACAACAGCGCCGAGGCAGAGTGCCATATTTATGCCTGTCTTTTCACTGATTCCGATAGCAATCGGTGCAAGTGCGGAAATAGTTCCGACACTTGTTCCCATTGCAAGTGAAATAAAGCAGCCGATAAGAAAAAGTCCTACAACAGCTAAGCTTGCCGGAAGAAAGTGAAGTCCGAGATTGACAGTGCTTTCAACACCGCCTGCCGCATTTATCGCACCGGAAAAAGCACCTGCCGCAAGAAAAACAAGGCACATTGTAAGAATATTTTCATCGGCAAGTCCTTTGGCTGCGACGGTCAGTTTATCCGAAAAGCTCACAGAGCGGTTCTGTAAAAATGCAACAATAAGTGCAGTTAAGAATGCTGTAACTGCCGGCATACTGTAAAAATCTTTAAAAATAATTCCTGCACCCATATATATTATAAGGAACACTGCGATAGGAAGCAGTGCGTAAGGTGAGGTATTTTTAGTGTTTAAAGTATTCATAAGCTCTCCGTTCTTCTGCAAAAAGCAGTTTGTCATAATATGTTTATTATAAAGATTCTAAAGTGTGTGTCAATGGCAGATTTTTCCGTTACTTTTCGTTGACAGTAAATAGACAACAGAATATACTGTATTTTGATAGTTTTGGAACAATAGGTTAGAAAGGACTAACTAATATGACATTAGACAAACTTGAAGTGGGAAAGGACGCAATTATACAAAGTGTAGGCGGAGAAGGTGCATTGAGAAGACATTTTCTTGATATGGGACTTACTCCGGGAACAGAGGTTACGCTTATAAAGCGTGCGCCGATGGGAGATCCTATTGAGCTGCGACTTAGAAGCTATGAACTTACGTTAAGGCTTGAAGACGCTGCAAAGATAGAGATTAAAGATGTACATGATACGGACATTGTAAGAAAGAGCAAGGCAAATTTAAAGGAAATACCGCATCCGCAGGTCGGAGAGATGGGAATATATCATGTCCGAAAAAAGGGAGATGAGTTAAGAGAAGGAGAACCCCTTACATTTGGTCTGATTGGTAATCAGAACTGCGGAAAGACTACGCTGTTTAACCAGCTTACGGGTTCTAACCAGCATGTAGGTAACTTTCCGGGCGTTACAGTGGACAGAAAAGACGGGGAGATTAAAAATCACCCTGAGGCGACTGTTACAGATCTTCCGGGAATTTATTCGCTTTCGCCGTATACTAATGAAGAGATTGTTACGAGAGATTTTCTTATTAAAAATAAGCCGAGAGGAATTATTAATATAGTTGACGCAACTAACATTGAACGTAACCTGTATCTTACGATGCAGCTTATAGAAATGGATATTCCGATGGTGCTGGCACTTAACATGATGGACGAGGTGCGTGAAAACGGCGGGACTATAAAGATAAACCGACTTGAGGATACACTGGGAATTCCTGTGGTTCCTATTTCGGCGGCTAAGAGTGAGGGTATCGGAGAGCTTATTGAACATGCCGGTCATGTCGCAAGGTATGACGAGTGTCCGGGAAGACTTGATTTCTGCGATGCTGAGGGAGAAGACGGACAGGCAGCAGTTCACAGATGTATTCATGCTGTTGTGCATTTGATTGAAGACCATGCCGCTGCTGCGAAAATTCCTGCACGTTTTGCGGCTACAAAGCTTGTTGAGGGTGATAAAATTATTCTCAAGGAACTTAAGCTTGATTTGAATGAAGAAGAAATGCTTGAGCATATTATTAAAGAGATGGAGGAAGAGTGTGGCAAGGACCGAGAAGCGGCATTAGCCGATATGCGGTTTAACTTCATTGAAAAAGTATGTGAAAGTACGGTTGTAAAGCCGGTGGAGAGTAAGGCACATGCAAGAAGCGTGAAGGCAGATAAGATACTTACGGGAAAATATACGGCAATTCCGGCGTTTGTTGCAATTATGGGACTTATATTCTGGCTGACATTTGGCGTAATAGGTGCGGCACTTTCTGACTGGCTGACGGTTGGAATTGATTATATAACACAGTTTGCGGATAAGGCTCTTACGGCATACGGTTTAAATCCTGTGGTGCAGTCTCTTATTATTGACGGAATATTTGCCGGTGTCGGAAGTGTGCTTAGTTTTCTTCCTGTTATTGTGGTTCTGTTTTTCTTTCTGTCAATACTTGAGGACAGCGGATATATGGCAAGAATTGCGTTTGTCATGGATAAGCTTTTAAGAAAAATCGGACTTTCGGGAAGAAGCTTTGTACCGATGATTATCGGTTTTGGCTGTTCAGTGCCTGCTATTATGGCGACAAGGACGCTTGCATCAGAGAGAGACAGAAAGATGACGATTCTTTTAACACCGTTTATGAGCTGTTCTGCGAAGCTGCCGATATATGCACTGTTTACATACGCGTTTTTCCCGAAATACAGAGCGCTTGTAATGGTAGGACTTTATTTTTCGGGAATTATTGTGGGAATCCTGTTTGCGCTGATTTTAAAAAATACGGCATTTAAGGGAGAGCCGGTTCCGTTTGTTATGGAGCTGCCTAATTACAGACTTCCGAGTCCTAAAAGCGTCGGACAGCTTATGTGGGACAAGGCAAAGGATTTTATCACAAAAGCGTTTACAATTATTTTTATGGCATCTATTGTTATATGGTTTTTACAGACCTTTGATATGCGTCTTAATGTTGTTGCAGACTCACAGGACAGTTTACTGGCAATGATAGGCGGCTTTATTGCACCAATTTTTACGCCGCTCGGTTTTGGCGACTGGAGAATTTCAACTGCGCTTATAACAGGATTTACGGCAAAGGAAAGTGTTGTAAGTACGCTTACTGTTCTGCTTGGAGGAAGTACAGCGTCACTTACGGGGCTGTTTACACCGTTTACGGCATTTGTATTTTTAATATTTACTCTGCTTTATACGCCGTGTGTTGCGGCAATAGCCTCCGTCAGACGTGAAATGGGAACGAGAAAAGCGGCACTGCAGGTTGTCATAATGCAGTGTGTTATTGCGTGGATAGTTGCATTTGCGGTGCGCATGGCAGGTTTACTGCTTGGACTCGCATAGCGTTCTTAAGAGAGGAGACGGAAATGAAAATAATAGGCGGAGCCATTGTGCTGCTTATTGCAGTATGGCTGTATGTGGTAAGCACAAAAATGATTAACAAAGATAAGAAAGACAGTGAAACAGGCTGCTGCGGGAGCTGTTCGGGCTGTAATAATACAGAGTGTATGTCGGATAAAAGCAAAACAAGAGATTGAAACATTTATGAAAGTAAGTTATAATGAATTAAAAGGTGCTGCACTGCGGCGGTAATCAGGAGGATAAGAGTAATGGAAAACGAAGCTGTTTCAAAGAATTTTATTGAACAGATTATTGATCAGGACATGAAAGAAGGACATTGCAAAAAGGTTGTTACGAGATTTCCGCCGGAACCAAACGGATATCTTCATATCGGACATGCAAAGTCTATATTATTAAATTATGGATTGGCTAAAGAATATAACGGACAGTTTAACATGCGTTTTGATGATACCAATCCGACTAAAGAAAAAGAAGAATTTGTTGATTCAATTAAACAGGACGTGGAATGGCTTGGTGCTGAGCGGAACGGAGATGTACTTTTTGCTTCCGGCTATTTTCAGCAGATGTACGAGGCGGCGGTGAAGCTTATCCGCAAGGGCAAGGCTTATGTGTGCGACCTCTCGGCAGATCAGATCAGAGAATACAGAGGTACGCTTACCGAACCGGGTAAGGAAAGTCCGTACAGAAACCGTTCAGTTGAGGAAAACCTTGAATTATTTGAAAATATGAAAAACGGCGTTTATAAGGACGGGGAGAAAGTGCTTCGTGCCAAGATTGATATGGCATCACCGAATATGAATATGAGAGACCCTGTTATTTACAGAGTTGCACATATTTCACATCACAGAACGGGTGATACATGGTGTATATATCCTATGTATGATTTTGCACACCCAATCGAGGACGCAATCGAAGGTGTTTCACACTCAATCTGTACACTGGAGTTTGAAGACCACAGACCGTTATATGACTGGGTTGTAAGGGAATTGGAATATGAGAATCCTCCTAAGCAGATTGAATTTGCAAAGCTGTATCTTAATAATGTTGTAACGGGAAAGCGTTATATTAAGAAACTGGTTGAGGATAAGATTGTAGACGGCTGGGACGACCCTCGCTTAGTATCTATCGCAGCATTGAGAAGAAGAGGCTTTACGCCTGAATCTATCAAAATGTTTGTGGATTTAGTGGGAGTTACCAAAAGTCAGGGCGCAGTTGAGTATCCTATGCTTGAATATTGCATACGTGAGGATTTAAAGCTTAAGGTCAACAGAATGATGGCAGTTTTAGATCCTGTAAAGCTTGTAATTGACAATTATCCTGAAGGGCAGACAGAGTATATGGAGGTTCCTAACAATCAGGAAAATCCTGAGCTTGGAACAAGAAAAGTACCTTTTACAAAAGAGCTTTATATTGAAAGAGAAGATTTTATGGAGGAACCGCCTAAGAAGTATTTCAGACTGTTTCCGGGGAATGAAGTACGTCTTATGAATGCATATTTTGTAACATGTACGGGCTGTGAGAAGGATTCAGACGGCAATGTTACGGTTATTCACTGCACATATGATCCAGAGACAAGAGGCGGCAATTTTACAGGAAGAAAAGTTAAAGGAACAATTCACTGGGTATCAGCGACAGAAGGTGTAAAGACGGAAGTAAGGCTGTACGAGAATATCGTAGATGAAGAAAAGGGAGTTTATAACGAAGAGGACGGCTCAATCAATGTAAATCCTAATTCGCTTACAGTTATTAAGAACTGTTATGTTGAGCCTGAACTTGCTAAGGCTGTGCCGGAGGATAAGTTCCAGTTTGTAAGAAACGGATATTTTACAGCGGATTTGAAAGATTCAAAGCCGGGAAGTCCGGTATTTAACAGAATTGTCTCATTGAAGAGTTCTTTTAAATTACCGACAAATTAATTATGTTATGTTGGCATAAATAAGAGTTAAGAGGTTATTTTGTTATGGAAAACAATAATGTTAAAGATGAAAGTAATTATATATTTGACAAAAGCATGAACTGCCCTATTTGTGATATGGATTTTAAGACAAAGCAGGTAAAGACAGGAAAAGCACGTTTTCTTGGAACTGAAGAGGATTTAAGACCAAAGTATACGGGTATTGATACAATTAAATATGATGTATGTATGTGTCCTTATTGTGGATATGCTTCTACAATAAGAGAATTTAATAACGTAACACCGAAGCAGCGAAAGCTGTTAAGAGACGAGATTGGCAGCAAATATGTTTCTATGGAACATAATGAGCCGTACTATACTTATGATACGGCGATTACAAGATATAAGATGGCACTGCTGACTGCGATGACAAAGCCGGCAAGAGGTAGTGAGCAGGCATATTTGTGCTTAAAGCTTGCATGGCTGTACAGAGGAGCTATGGAAGAGGTTCAGGAAAATGAGCCTGAATTACCGGAAAGAGCAGACTATTACAGGGAGCTTGAGGAACAGTATATTAAAAAGGCATATGCAGGTTTTACGGAAGCTCTTTTAAAGGAATATCCGCCAATCTGCAATATGGACGAGATGACAATTAATTATCTTATGGCACAGCTTGCGCATAGATGTGGTGATGATGATAGTGCACAGAAGTTTGCTTTTATGGTTGTCGGCTCAAGGAATGCTTCAGCTAACGCAAAGGAAAAGGCAAGAACTCTTATAGATGAGATAAGAGAGGCAAGACAGGAAACAAGAGAATAAATATTGAAATGCGTGAAATGAGAGAAGTTATGAATCAGTGTAAAGCGTTTATTAAAAAGTGCTGTCAGTATGATATTGTACGTTCATTCATATATTCTATATTGCTCAATATGCTTATAGAGTGTTTCAATAGAAGAGGCTTAATCGGATTGGTGCAGATTTTCACCAATCCGGTTATCTTTTTATTTAACACACTTATTATCTGGTTTACAATGTCATTTGCGGCTTTGTTTAAAAGAAAGTTATTTATATATTCCACAGTGGGAATTTTGTGGCTGTTACTTGCGATTATCAATTTTGTCGTACTGTGTTCAAGAAAAACGCCGTTTACGGCAATGGATATTTATCTGCTCAGCGATGCCATAAAGGTTATTCCGGTATATCTTAATATTTTTCAGATTATACTGATAATCATAGGCGTCGGGGCGGGAATTGCAGGTCTTGTGGTTCTGTGGATTAAGGGACCTAAGTCTGAAGCAAAAATAAATTATTTAAGAGAAGCTGTAAAGCTTGGACTTCGTGGTGTGTTATGTGTCGGGTTTGGTCATATCCTGCTTACTGTGGGAATACTAAGCAATTATTTCGGCAATCTTTCAAATGCTTATAGGGATTATGGTTTTGTGTACTGTTTTACATGCAGTGTTATTGACAGGGGTATAAGCAAGTCAAATGAGTATTCTCCCGAATATGTCAACAATCTTAAGCAGGATTTGGAGGAAACGGAAGCACAAAACTCACAGAGTACACCTAATATAATATTTTTGCAGTTGGAATCATTTTTTGATCCTAATCTGGTTAAAGGGGTAAGTTTTTCGCAAAATCCGATACCTAATTTTGAGAGGCTGGTTAAGGAATGTTCTTCGGGATATTTATCGGTTCCATGTTTTGGTGCGGGAACGGCAAATACGGAATTTGAGGTTCAGACGGGAATGAATATGGACGATTTCGGACCGGGAGAATATCCGTATAAAACGGTTCTTCAGTCAAAGGTTTGTGAATCTGCGGCATATAATTTGAAAAATATAGGATATGCAACGCATGCATTGCATAATAATGACGGTACATTTTATGACCGTTATAAGGTTTTTTCCCACTTGGGATATGATACTTTTACTTCCATAGAATATATGCAGAATATTGAAAAAACCTCTATGGGCTGGGCAAAAGATAAAATTCTTACGGGAGAAATCCAAAAGCTTCTCAATTCGACAGAGGAGTCTGATTATATTTATGCAATTTCCGTTCAGGGGCATGGAGATTATCCGGCGGAAATGCCGGAAGGGTATACTCCGCATATCACGGTTTCGGGATTTTTTAATACTTCGGCAGAGACAGCATTTGAATATTATGTAAATCAGCTTTATGAGATGGATTTATTTATCGCGGAATTGATTGAAAATCTGTCGGCGAGAGACGAAGAGACAGTTCTTGTTATGTATGGAGATCATCTGCCGGGATTTGAGTTTACGGATAATCTTCTTGAAAATGAAGATATTTATCAGACGCAGTATGTTATATGGAGTAATTTTGATATACCTGTTGAGAAGAAAGACCTGGAAAGTTACCAGCTTTCGGCATATGTTCTTGGAAAACTCGGAATTTCCGAGGGATATATCACAAAGTATCATCAAAAGCGAAGTGATTCTGTCGACTATTTAAAGGATTTGAAAATAATTGAGTATGACATTTTATACGGAAAGCGGGATTTGTATGGCGGAAGCAATCCGTACAGCGCAACTAACCTTAAGATGGGACTTGGAAATATTACAATAACCAATGCGTATAATTATAAGGATTATGTATGCGTGGAGGGAAGTAATTTTAATGATTACAGCGTTATAATGATTAATGATAAGGAGTATCCGACAGAGATTATTAATGACCATCTGCTGCGTGCTTCAAAGGCGTCTGTGAGTCCTGGAAATATCGTTTCTGTTGTACAGCGCGGTGACGATAAAATCGAGCTTAGCCGTGTATATATGTCAGTTCCGGAAAGGGAGAACAAATAAATTATTTGATTGACAACATTTCATACAAATGCTAAGATAAAGAAGGTGTTTGGCACCATATATTTTTTTG
>JAGAJD010000141.1 GCA_017626275.1 Lachnospira sp. | reverse complement strand
CTACAAGCGGAATCGGAATTGGTATTGCCAGACTGTATGCTGCCGAAGGGAAGAAAAAGGTCAGGCTGTTGTGGACAGCATTGTTAAAGATGGCGGAGAAGCAAGTTATCATTTTATGGACATTACCTCAGCCGAGAGTATCGAAAAACTTATGGCAGATACTGCAGAGAAATACGGAAAGATTGATATTTTGGTAAATAATGCAGCCAATGTAGCTCTCAAAGATGGTCGTGTTGATGAATTAACTTTAGAAATGTGGGATGGCATATTCCAGAGCGATATGAGAGGTACTTTCTATGCTACAAAGTGCGTACTTCCATATATGGAGAAAAATGAGGCAGGCGGTTCAATCATTAATATTGGTTCTATGGCTTCATGCGGAGGCGATTTAGGTTCAACAGCATACGCATGTGCAAAGGCAGGTGTGGATATGCTTACGAAGTCAACTGCCCTCCAGTATGGAAAGAAGAATATTCGTTGTAACTGTGTACGTCCGGGTCTGATTGTTACACCTCAGAACGAAGCACATGTACCACAGGCGCTTAAAGATGTATTCTTAAGTAATATCGTAGTTAATCGTTATGGTTGTCCTGAAGATATAGGACATCTGTGTGTATATCTTGGTTCTGACGAAAGCAGCTATGTCAGCGGACAGATTATGAATGTTGACGGAGGTCTTAATTCTCATGTTTCTACTGTTGCACAGTTCAGAGAGCTTAATTCTCGTACATGGTAGAATATACATAAAAATCTGGTAATATAAAAAGATTTATAAGGGATATTTTTCGGATAAAGTCTGTCCGGGTGATATCCCTTTTTTAGTATGAGATATGAATATAACCGAACTCTACTTTTCGTAGGTTGTATATAGTTTACGGCTGTCTTAAAATGACTTTATCAAACAGAAAAGAGGTAAAAAATTATGAATTATGTTACAGGTAAAGTCATTAAAGAGTTAAGAGAGAAAAAAGGATTCACACAAAAAGAGCTGGCAGAGAAATTAAAGGTAAGCGATAAGACAATCTCTAAATGGGAAAATGAAAGGGGACTTCCGGATACAGGGATTATACAGGAACTCGCCGAAAGCTTACAGGTGTCGGTCGCTGAATTGTTTGCAGGAGAATATGTTGTAAATCAAAACAGGGCGGCAAATATGAGAAAAGTATCATTTTATGTGTGTCCTGTCTGTGGAAATGTTATTTTTTCGGTGGGGGAGGGAGCATTTTCGTGCTGCGGTGTAAAGCTTCCGGCGTTGGAAGCTGAAAATGATTTAGAAGAGCATGATTTGAAGGTTGAAATAATTGAAAATGATTATTTTGTTTCAATGGAACATGAAATGACAAAAAAACATTATATTTCATTTGCTGCATACGTTACATCTGACTCTGTGCAGATGGTAAAGCTGTATCCTGAGCAGAATATTCAGGTGCGATTTGCAAGGAGAGGACATGGCAGTATTTATGTGTATTGCAACAGACATAGTCTTGTGAAGTATAATGCGTAAATAGTAAAAAGCCACACCAATGATTCTGAATGTCATTGGTGCGGCTGGTTTTTACTGTCTATTCGGAGGTCTGCTGTACAGTAAGAGAATCTCTTCTGTTTACATCATTTTTAAGCAGGCGGTAAAGCGAAGCAGCAACAGGAACACTTAAAAGTATACCTAATATTCCCATGATACCGCCGCCGACAGTTACGGCAGCCAAAACCCAGATGCCGGGAAGTCCCATGGAAGAACCGACTACACGAGGGTATATTATATTTCCCTCAAACTGCTGTAAAGCGGAAAGATATATAATAAATATCAATGCCTTAATCGGTGATACCGGAAAAATCATCAAAGCTCCGACGGCAGCGCCGATGTAGGCTCCGGCGACAGGGATTAACGCCGTGAAAGCAATTAATGTACCGACCATTGCAGCGTAAGGAAGCTTGAGAATAAACATTCCCGTTGCACAGAGCAGACCGAGAATAACGGCTTCTGTACACTGACCGATTATGTAGCGTCTGAAGCAATCGTGAAAAACAGACAGCACATAAATAATTTTTTCATACCAGCGTTTTGGCAGGTAGTGGTTCATTACACAGTCAAACTGTCTTAAAAGCTTTTCTTTTCCCGAAAGCAGATAAATGGAAAAAATAAAGCTGATAAATGTTGTCATAACACCTGAAAATACAGATGAAACCGTACTTATCACAAAGCCCATGACATTTCCCGCACCGGAAGTAAGCATATTTGCAATCTGTCCTATTTTTGACTGCCAGTCAATAGAACTTAACGCAGCAACGATATCCTCAGGGATAACATTAATCTTATCAAGATTTGCGATTATAGTATTAATCACATTAGGCAGTGAAGCAAAAATCAGGCTTACGCATGATGCAAGCTGCGGGAAAATAAGGCAGATAATAAGAACCAGTATTGCAAGCAGTGTGATAAAAGCAGCAATCATGCAAACAGGTCTTTTACTTTTGCGCACATATAAATTGGTGCTTTTCGGAAAATAGTGCCGCTCATAAAGGCTCATCAGAATATTCACAAGGTAAGCAATCACACCGCCCAAAAAAAGAGGCGTTGCAGCCTTGAATATAGTTTTAATAAAATGTACGGCAATCGGAGAGTAATTTATACACAAATACAGGATAAATATACTTACACCGACTTTAAAGCAGGTTTTCCATTCAATTTTCATAATCAATCCTCATTTCTCTTACGTTCGTATTCAAATGAAACGATAACGCAAAATAATATTTCTATGTTAATTCAACAGTTTGGAACTGTTATACAATATTTTAATATACAGGCGGAGGATTATCAATAATTAGTTTAATTTTGATTGTCAAAATGGTAATAAAGAGCGGAAGTCTATTGACAAATCGTGACAATAATTTTATACTAAAAATATTAATTGTGAGCGGAATAACATATATTCAACTTAATAAGAAAGACTGGGAGGCGCAAATAATGATGAGGAAAAAGTTATTAGCAATTCTGCTTTTATGTGCTATGATTATGTGTACACTGACGGCATGTCAGGAAAAGGAAGGTGTTGTAAGCGGCAGTAATGGAGAGCAGAACATGCAGGGGGATACGAAGGTTAAACTCACGCTTTGGGGTGCGGAGGAGGACGGGGCGCTGCTCTCAGAACTTGTGGAGAGTTTTAAAAAAGAGTACAGCACTGAGGTTGAATTTGATATAACAATTTCTTATCAGGGTGAATCCCAGTGTAAGGATAATTTGTTTGGTGATGTTGAGGGAGGACCTGACGTTTTTACGTTTGCAGATGACCAGTTAAGGGTTATGGTGGCGGCAGGAGTGCTGTCACCTGTAATTAATGCCGATGAGATTAAGCGTGCCAATATAGACGCAGCTAATGACGCTGCCTCTGTGAATGAAACATTATATGCATATCCTATTACAGCAGATAACGGATATTTTCTCTATTACAATAAAGAGTACATAGGAGACAGCGATGCAAAGACAATGGATTCTCTTTTACAGGCAGCGGCTGCTGCAGGAAAAAAAGTTACTATGGAATGGACTTCGGGCTGGTATTTGTATTCGTTTTTCGGCGGGACAGGCATGAAGCTCGGATTAAATAATGACGGTGTGTCCAATTACTGTGACTGGAATACAACAGAAGGTTCGATTAAAGGAACAGATGTCGCGGAGGCACTTTTAAGGATTGCCTCTAATCCGGGTTTTGCAAGCCGTACAGATACGGAATTTGTGGCAGGAGTGCAGGACGGAAGCGTTGCAGCAGGAGTTTCAGGAGTATGGAATGATAATGTTGTAAAGGAAGCCTGGGGAGATAATTACGGAGCAACAAAGCTCCCTACATATACATGTGCGGGGCAGCAGGTACAGATGGCATCATTTGCAGGTTATAAGATGCTGGGAGTTAATGCTTATTCAGATGAGCCTGAATGGGCGCATAAATTGGCAGAGTGGATTACAAATGAAAAGAATCAGACGCTGCGATTTGTACGCAGAGGGCAGGGACCGTCGAATAAGAATGCATCGGCGTCGTCAGAGGTATCTAAATCACCTGCAATTCAGGCGATTTTACAGCAGTCAGAATATGCAAGCCTGCAAAGAGTTGGCGGAAATTTCTGGACTCCGGTACAGGAGTTTGGTAAAGCAATGGCAGCAGGAAACCCTGAAGGAAAAGATTTACAGGAAATGCTTGATACAATGGTTAAGGGTATTACAACCTCTTACAATTAAGTGCTGAAAAGGAAAGGCAGGGTGATAAAGTCATGAATAAGAAAAAGAGCAGTATCAGCATTAAACTGTTGATTATGATTCCTGTAATGGTGCTTGGAATTGTATCTGTAATATCAAATATTACAGCAATAGTAAATATACAGAATGTAAATTCAAGTGCATCTGCAATAGCTGACGATTATATGACAGGAATACAGGAATTGTCGCAGATACAGGAAAAAGCAAAGGATATTCATAAACAGGCGCTAAGCCATATTATTGCGACAGACTTTGATACAATGATACAGATTGTAGAGAATATTAAGTCACAGGAAGCAGAGCTTGATGTAATGCTTGACAATTATAAGAAATATGTGTCGGAGCAGGACATGGCTGTGTATGAAGAAATGTTAGCTAATTACGGACAGTTTAAGCATTTTATTATATATTTGACGGCTAACAGTGCTGACAGTAAGACCGTTGAAGCGTATGCGGTAGCTAACGGTGATGTTTCAAAGTATGGCAATGCAATGCAGGGTCATGTCAAAACATTGATGGATTCCATTACAACACAGTCTTCAGAGGCGAGAAAGAATCTGAGCAGAGTATATGTTCAATCAATGATTGGAAATCTGATTACAATTATTATAAGTATTTTGGCGATGGCTATTGCGACGTTAAGTGTAATTAAGCGTGTGATTCGTCCTATATCACAGGCACAGCTTGATATTAAAGATATCATTGAAGGAATTGACAACAGGGAGGGTGATTTAACTAAGCGTGTAACAGTAGTTTCTGATGATGAGATAGCAGCGTTAGGAAACGGCATTAATACATTTATGGAGAAGCTCCAGCAGATATTAAGAATGATTGCACAGAATTCACAGAAAATGGACGTTGTAGTTAATCAGGTATTGGATAGTGTAAGAACATCTAATGATAATGCGTCAGATTTGTCAGCAATGACGGAGGAACTTGCGGCAACTATGCAGGAGGTATCCAATTCGGCGGGCATTATTAACAAGAATACAGAGGCAGTGCGTGATGAAGTTAATGTTATTGCGGACAGGTCACTTGCAATTAATCAGTACTCTATGGAAATGAAGCAGCAGGCAGACCAGATGGAGAATGATGCAAGAAACAGCATGGAAAATACAGGTACACGTGTCAATGACATGATGGTTGTATTAGAGCAGGCAATACAGGATTCCAAGAGTGTAGATCAGGTAAACAGCCTTACTAATGATATTTTAAATATTTCCAGCCAGACGAATCTTTTGGCACTTAACGCATCTATTGAGGCAGCAAGGGCAGGAGAAGCAGGAAAAGGCTTTGCAGTTGTTGCAGATGAGATTCGTCAGCTTGCAGATTCAAGCAGGGAAACTGCTAATCGTATTCAGGAAATTAACGACATTGTAATTCGTGCAGTACATAATTTGGCAGATAACTCAAATGATATGGTTGAATATATGAAGGAGGCTGTTCTTCCGGAGTTCAGCAAATTTGTAGACAGTGGCGTCCAGTATAAAGATGCAGCAACATACATCGAGGGTGTTATGAATGAATTTACTGAAAAGACAGATGCATTAAAAGCTGAGGTTGATGAAATTGCCGATTCTATACAGACAATTACTTATGCGATTGAAGAAGGCGTTAACGGTGTTACAAGCGCAGCAGAAAGTACGCAGCTTCTTGTCACTGATATGAGCAATATAAGCGACAGAATGGCAGAAAATCAGGAAATTGCAGAAGATTTGCAGAAAGAGACGGATATATTTAAGAAACTGTAACAACATTTTTAAATAGTGCAAAATAGAATAAAAGTATACACTAAATTTTAATAATCGGGAGGAGAAAAATTATGGAATACAATGAGGAATATTTTGCTAAGAGTGCCAATAAAAAGGCAATGGCAATGTGGATGGTTATAGGAATAGTTTTGACTGTGTCATATTTTTTTGAGGTTACTAAGGGCTTTAGGACAGTGGGCTATTACATAACGTTTGTATCAATATGCTGGATACCTTTTATAATAGGTCTGGTGGTATTAAAGGTAAAGGGCTGGGGGACAAGTATATACAAAGACATCATTGCATATGGTTATGGTGTTTTCTATGTATTTGTAATGCTTACAACTACGTCACAGCTTGCATTTGCATTTATATTGCCGCTTTCAAGTATGTTAATTCTTTATAAGAACCGTAATTATATTATCCG
>JAGAJD010000140.1 GCA_017626275.1 Lachnospira sp. | reverse complement strand
TTCCAAAAATTTATTTTGTAGACCATAGCAGAAACAAAGGCGATATTAAGGAAGACCTGATTTTACTGCAGCAGGATGCAGGCTTGCAGGCATTGAGAGAAAACCGCTGCATTTTTGATGATAAGAGAGGGTGCAGCCAGTGCTTTGAGTGTATAGGCGTGATTAATAAAAAAACGCCGCAGGAGCTTACTTTAATGGAGTCAAGCCGCCTGCTTCAATATAAGCTGTTTAATCTTCAGTTGAATGATTTTGCAAACCGTTTGAACAGGTATTTTAGAAAAAACGGCGCGCGTTCGCAGGAGATTCACTACGAGATTAAATTTGACGCAGATGAAATATTTCAGATTGATACGATTGTTAAGATGAAAAATTCAAGGAGAGATGGAACGCTCGATTCTTTGGGCGAGGGCTTAAAGAGTATTTACATTTTGTCTCTTCTTGAGACTTATGTCGAGACAAAAAATATTGCGCCGTATATTATTATGATTGAAGACCCGGAGATTTATCTGCATCCGCATCTTAAGAAAGTGGCGAGTGAGATTTTATACAGGCTTTCCAAAAAGAATCAGGTCATTTTTTCAACGCATGAGCCGGAAATGCTGTTTAATTTCACATCAAAACAGATTCGTCAGGTTTATATGGATAATAATCTGAATACTTCGGTTAATCAGGAAACGGATATTGATGAAATTTTAAATGATCTCGGATATACGGCAAATGATTTGATGAATGTAAGCTTTGTGTTTATTGTGGAGGGAAAGCAGGACAGAAGCCGGCTGCCGCTGCTGCTTAACAAGTATTATTCCGAGATTTACGATGACGAGGGACATCTTAAAAGAATTGCGATTATTTCGACAAACAGTTGTACGAATATTAAGACGTATGCAAATTTAAAATACATCAATTCGCTTTATATCAGGGACAGCTTTATGATGATTCGTGACAGCGACGGCAAGGACAGACAGCTTCTTGGCAGGCAGCTTTGCAAATATTACGGCGACAGGGCAAATGAAGACAAAGGTAATCTTCCGCGAGTGACGGATAAAAATGTACTTATTTTGAAATATTATTCATTTGAAAATTATTTTCTGTTTCCGGAGGTTATGGTGCAAATCGGCGTAATAAAAAGTGTCGACCGTTTTTACGACATTTTGTGGAATAAATACAGAGAGTATCTGTATAAGCTCACAAGCGTGAAGAACATGCAGAAAAAGCTTGGAATACGGATAGAGAGCCGTGAGGATATTGTGGAGCATATTGAAGATATCCGAATCTACGTGCGTGGACATAATCTGTACGATATATTTTACGGAAGATATAAGAAGAATGAAAATGAGATTCTGACAAAATATATTGAAGCTGCGCCGCGTGAGATTTTTGCGGATATTTTAGAAAAAATAGATAATTTTGTGTTTTTTGATTCCCGAAGGCGTTGACAGACTACTTTACAAAGGCAGTGGGAAGTGTTAAGATGAATATTGTTACAAAAATGTTACAAAATAATTACGGAATGGCAGAATGGAGATTCATATGTCACATATTACGAGATATGGCAAAAGAATGAAATTTATGATGGTCATGGCTATGGCTGTTGCAAGTTTTATTTGTCTGTTTGCGATACCTTTTGTGGGGGAAAGACTGTTATATAATGAAGTGGGATATTACAGCGTAAGAATTAATGACGTTGAAATCGGAAAGGCAAATTCGAGGGCTGATGCAAGGCAGGCGGTGGCTGATGCGAGAAAACGTTTAAGCGGAGAATATTCCGATACTGTTTACATGGACTTAAAATATGAGGTTGTCAAAGAAAACAGCCTTATGGCAGAGCGTATGTCTGTCGATGAATTGGAGACTGCTGCGTACAGCCGTCTGTTATCCTGTATATCGGATTTTAATAAGAGTCTTGTATATACTCTTAGAATAGATGACTACACTGTTTCACTTGCGGGAAGCAGTGATATTGTGGAACTTTTGGAAAGAGTTACGGCACAGTATGATACTCGAAAGGAATATACAGTGAGCTTTAACAGTCTTGGAAGTGAGGGAAAATATGAGGTGTCACTTGTAAAGACCGGGGCAGATAATAATGCAGCAGATATTGTGTCCGCTATTTTAAACGGTGATACTGCCGTAACTAAGGAAGACGGAACGGTAGTACATGACGGTATTACTTCGCTTGAATTTCAGGAGAATGTGACGGTAAGCACCGCGCCTGCCGACAAGACAACAGTTGTAAGTGTTGACGAGGCATATAAACAGATTACGGAAACCACAGATGAAAATATTGTATATTATGCACAGTCAGGGGATACTGTATCAGGAATTGCCGAAAAATATGAGCTTGAATTGGAAAAAATGTATGAGTTAAATTCATGGCTTGAAGAGGAAACAATTTTGTCACCCGGTCAGGAAATTGTTGTTACAATACCAAAATCAGTTCTTACGATAGTTGAAACGAAACGTGAGACTTATGAGGAAGATTATATGGCAGAGCCAAAGTATGTTGAAGACGAAACTGCGGATCGGGGCATAAACAGGATTGTTTCACAGGGAACCACAGGACGCAGGAAGGTAACGGCACAAGTCACATATATTAATGGAAAGAAAAGCAATGTGAATATTACGCAGCAGACGATCCTTGAACAGTCAGATCCACAGGTTATATCAGTAGGAATATCAGTTTCATCAAAATATATAAAGCCGACAGAAAGTAATATTTCTTTAGGCTACGGGGTTGAAAACGGAACAGAACATAACGGTGTGGACTGGAAAACGGCGGAGGGAAGCCGGGTTTTTGCGGCGGCAGACGGTAAGGTGGTGCGTGCCGGCTGGTATTCGGATTATGGTTATTGCGTTGATATTCAGCATGATGATGGTTCTATGACGAGGTATGCTCATTTAAGCTCATTTGCAGCAGAGGTAAACAAAAGTGTTACGCAGGGACAGCTTATCGCATACAGCGGCAGTTCGGGAAAATGTGATGAACCACATCTGCATTTTGAGTTGTGGATAGACGGCAAAACTGTAAATCCTCTAAACTATATTAGTCAAAATCAGTCATAATGCTTTATAAGCAGGAATATATTATATGTAAATGCAGCAAGTGGGAAATTTTTCGCCTGCTGCATTTTGCATGGCTGAACTGTTACTATCTGTAATATAAAATTTTTGTGACACTCTTTACAAATAAAGCCGTTGTGTTATAATCTAAAAGAATATGTGAAAAATAATAAGGTTGATATAGATTAAAATATAGAGGTGCATAAATGGAACAATATATTATTAAGGGTGGAGTACGCCTTCACGGAGAAGTTTCCATAGGCGGGGCAAAGAATGCCGCACTGGGTATTCTTGCTGCTGCGATTATGACAGATGAGACAGTAACAATAGAGAACGTACCAAATGTAAGAGATATAAGAGTACTGCTTCAGGCGATTGAGGGAATTGGAGCAAAGGTGAAATATGTTTATAATAATTCAGTTCAGATTAACGGGGGCGCAATCTGTGATATTAATGTAGACTATGAGTATATTAAAAAGATACGCGCATCTTATTATCTTCTTGGAGCTTTGCTTGGAAAGTATAAGGAATCCCAGGTGACACTGCCGGGAGGCTGTAATATCGGAAGCAGGCCGATAGACCAGCATATTAAAGGCTTTAAGGCATTGGGAGCAGAGGTTGATATTTCTCATGGAATGATTCATACAAAGGCTGAGCGTCTTGTAGGCGGTCACATTTATTTTGATGTCGTTTCGGTTGGTGCAACTATTAACCTTATGCTTGCGTCATGCATGGCAGAGGGAGATACAATATTGGAAAATGCGGCAAAGGAACCGCATATTGTTGATGTTGCCAATTTCCTTAATGCTATGGGGGCAAATATCAAAGGTGCAGGAACAGATGTGATTCGTATTAAAGGTGTAAACAGACTGCATGGAACAACTTATTCAATTATTCCTGACCAGATTGAAGCAGGTACATTTATGTTTGCAGCCGCAGCAACGAAGGGAGACATTACGGTAAAGGACGTTATTCCAAAGCATTTGGAATCATTATCGGCAAAGCTTTCCGAGATTGGCTGTCAGGTTATAGAGGGCGATGACTGTGTTCGTGTTATCGGAAGTGAAGAGTTAAAATGTACCAATGTAAAGACGCTTCCTTATCCGGGATTCCCGACAGATATGCAGCCGCAGATGTCTGTTGTACTTGCACTTGCAAAGGGTTCAAGTATGGTGACGGAGAGTATATTTGAGAACCGTTTTAAATATGTAGACGAACTTAACCGTATGGGAAGCTCTATTAAGGTAGAGGGTAATACGGCGTATATCGAGGGAGTTGAGAAATTTACGGGCGCACAGCTTGCAGCACCGGATTTAAGAGCAGGAGCTGCGCTTGTTTTAGCTGCGCTTGCGGCAGAAGGAATTTCTGAAATTGAAGATATCGAATATATTCAGAGAGGCTATGAGGATTTTGATGGAAAATTGCGAAAACTCGGAGCGGTAATTGAACGTGTGGATTCTGAAAAAGAAGCACAGAAATTTAAGTTGAAGATAGGTTAAATAAGCTGATATACAGGCAGTAGTCTATTGTGGGGCAGTTGCTTGTATATCGGTTTTTTTATTAACTAATATTTTATAAAATTTATTGTTTATTTTGATAAAAATTAGACAAATTATGGTATGATAATAATTGGAAAAAAGAGGTTGGTGACATCATATGAAGCTCAAAAATAAATTAATTATATCTTTTCTGGTTATGAG
>JAGAJD010000139.1 GCA_017626275.1 Lachnospira sp. | reverse complement strand
TTGTTTTGCTCAGACTTCTTGCGGCACATTTTGAGTGGAATCTTCCAAGAGTACAATTAAAATAGCCAAAAAACGGACAGGAACTTAAAATTCCCATCCGTTTTTTATTTACTCTAAAACCATACAGTCTCCCCGCCTTTAACCTCAACATAGTTTGTATCATTAACACAAAGCCATGCAGAAGCAGCAGACGGATTGTAGACAAAGCTGTTGTCTGCGGCAAATTGAAGATTGTCAAATACCTTATTATAATCTACAATTTCAATATTAGTTGCATACCAGATATCATCATGACCGCCCATCATCTCTGCAAATTCTTCAATAATGTTCCAGTTATCATTGCGTGTAAATTCAAAGCTGTGTCCCCACACATACATCATATAAAGATACTGTTTTTTCTTAAGGGAAATAAATTTCTTTCCAAACTTAACAAGATGGTGATTGTGGTGGCAGGTAGGAAGCCACTGCATATAATTGTCAGGCATTTCAAAACCTGTTGCGTCTCCTAACAAAATAGGTCCTTCAGCCTCCAAAGCCCTCTTTTTCGCATTAATAACATCTGCATACCTGTCAGCGGCAACTCTTGCATATTCGATTCCTAAATCCTTTGCAATGTTACATACCCTTTCATCACTTGAACCGTTTGGAAATGCCATGCCACGGACAGGATACCCCATAACCTTTTCCAATGCTTTTCTGTCATTTAAAATCTCATAGACAATCTCATTATTAGGACATCTTGCGATTGTCGGGTGAGTGCATGTATGTACTGCAACCTCATGTCCTGCATATAACTCTTTCCATTCTTCCTTTGGGATACGGACATCAGGATTTACAATTCCCGAATTAAGGTTAAAAGTTCCCCTTAAGCCGTTTTTATTTAAAATAGCTACGAGACGTCTGTCCTCAATCTTTCCATCATCATAGCTTAAAGTCAATACCTTATGTTTTCCGCCGGGAAACACCTTATAAATCTTATTCATTGTTGATTCGCTACCTTCTTTCAGATTAAATTTCAAAATAAATCTAATTTTAAGTATATCGCAATTTTTTCTATTTGTCGATAAAACAAAATAATTTTATCAATTTATCAAGAAAATAATTATAGTCAGTCCGTGCCACAGCATTTTTAGAATAAACAGGAGCAGAATACATAAGCTCATCGTTCACATAAACACACACAGAGCCTACAATATCACCGACAGCTACCGGAGCTTCTATATATTCAGGCACATTAACAACTACATTTGTAATATCATTCCGGCTTAACAGCAGACTATAAGTGTCATGAAGCTCTGCGTCAATTACCTCCTGCAGCCCGTTCTGTACATATATCTGCTTTAAATAAAAATCCTCTTTAATGATATCCTCCCGATAATAATTTTCACGCGCCCAGTTAAGCAAAAGCCTTGCGTCCTGCCATTTATATGTCTTGTTGGAGGGCCAGCCGCAGGCAAGCAGAGTTACAACAAAGGTTCTGCCGTCACATTTATAGGCACAGGTATAGCAGTAACCTGCGTCCCCTGTAAAACCTGTCTTGCCTGAAATAATATTATCATACATATTTAAAAATGCATTGGCGTTTGAGACTGAATATGACGTACCGCTTGTAAGCTCTGCCGCTCCCTCCTTTTTTCTGTAAGAGGTAAAATTATACTGCATAGTCTGCGTGATTTTTAAAAACTCTTCATTTTGGATACAGTAAGACATTATGACTGCAAGCTCCCTCGCCGTAGTAGAATGTACGCCGTTTTCGTCAGACGCATCTAACCCGTTTGGCGTGACAAAATGCGTTTTCTCACAGCCCAGTGTAACGGCACGGTAATTCATAAGTCCCGTAAATACGGATACAAGTTCACGGCTCTGCTCATTGGTAATATTTTTTAAAAATGAAGTATCAAATGTTTCAGGGAAATTAACATAATCCAACGCTTTTTCCGTCAAAACGCCTGCCTCGTCATTTCTTATTCCCGTCTGCACCTGATAAATGTAACTGCACGCCACATTTTCTGCAATAATAACAGCACTGTCATTGTGGGATTTGAGCATAAGCGAATACAACAAATCTTTAAGATAAAACAGTTCTCCCTTCTGCGCATTAAGCTGTACATCAGGCATGGAAGCAGCATAAGAGCTTGTAGTGCATAACAGTTCGCCGCTTCCGTATTCAAGAGCGGTAACACAAGTCATAATTTTCGTTGTGCTTGCCATCGGAGCGGGAGTGTCCTCATTTTTCCCATAAAGCACACGTTTAGAATCAGCGTCCATCACAACAGCATATTTTGCGTGAAGCTTTGAAAAGTCCGTATTATTTTCCTGTGCAAAAACCGCTGTCGGAAAATGATATACGATGCAGGATAGTACTATAAGCAATATCAACAGGCGTCTGCCTGATTTTTGTAAATTTTTCATAAGCTCTGTCAATCACATTTCACATATCTTTTTTACATAATTTATGCTGCCCTGATAAATGTTAGTACAATATTGGAATATCCCACAAAATGTCCACATATATTTTGGTAAAGTTCAGCTTGGCAAATTATGAATGGGCATGGCTGAACCCAGCAGATTGAAAGAAAGGCAGGGATATAAATGGCAGACCGACTGAAGGAAATTGAAGAATTATTACCGGACAGGCTGAAAAAAGCTATCTTTAAGGACGCATTTCCTTTTAAGATTACATATGACGGTCTTGAAGAAATCAGACTGCGCTGTATGCAGCCTGTTGGAATAAGATTTCACGGCAGGGATTATCTTTCGGAAAATGTGCGTGTATACAGGGAAGATATACGCCGATGTCTTGAATACATGAGCAATTATTCCCTGTATGCCTTTCAGGAGGATATAAAACACGGATACATTACAGTCAGGGGCGGACATCGTGTCGGAGTGCTTGGAAAAGCTATGGTGGACAAAGAAAACGTTGTCGGCCAGCAGTTTTTATCATTCTTAAATATCCGTGTAGCACACGAGCTTCCCGGCTGTGCCGACAAAATCATGAATTTTGTATACAAAAACAACTGCTTAAAGCACACATTAATCGTATCTCCGCCGGGCTGCGGAAAGACAACACTGTTACGCGATATAATACGCCAGCTTTCAGTTGGAACGGTATCGGAGGGACGAAAGGTGTGTGTGATAGATGAGCGTTCCGAGATTGCAGGCTGTCTTGAGGGAATACCGCAGAATGATTTAGGCCCAAGAACAGACGTAATTGACGGCTGTCCGAAAGCAGACGGAATGTTAATGGTAATAAGGGCAATGTCGCCTGATATTGTTGCCATTGATGAAATTGGCGGCAAAAGGGATATTGAGGCACTTCAGTATATTGTAAACTGCGGCTGTACCGTAATCGGAACTATCCACGCCGCAAGTATTGATGAGTTATACAAAAAGCCTGATTTTGCCGTTCTGCTTAAGAAAGGCATTTTTACAAGGTTTATCCTTTTATCGGGAAAAAACGGTGCCGGTACGGTTCTTGAATGCAGAGAGCTTGCCAAAACTCAGAAAGGATAGGAGTGATGTTAAAACTATGCGGAGCTATTCTTATTATTTCAGGAACAACATGTTACGGCTTTTTTCTTTCCTTTCAGAAAAAAAGCAGAATCGCACGGCTGCAGGCCTTAAAAGAAACATTTATTATTTTAATCGGGCAGATACGCTATGCAAGGACAACAATACCCGAAGCTTTTCAGGAAATTTCAAAAAAATGCAGCTATACCGATATCGGTAATTTTTATGAATTTGTAGCTGTCAATCTTAAAAACCATTCCTGTCAGGAATTCTCTGAAGCATGGAATATGGGAATTAACACATATATACGTGATATTTTTCTTACCGAAGCCGACTGTACATTGCTAAAAAATGTAGGAAATATGCCACTCTATCTTGATGCACAAATGCAGATTGCCGTCCTTGAGGAAACATCTTCACAGCTTCAAACAGTCATTGAACAGGCACAAAAAGATATACATGAAAAATGTAAAATATACCAAAGCTTTGGACTTATTATAGGTCTTTTAATCGTATTGATACTGATTTAGGAGGGAAATTTTTTGGAAGTAAGTATAATCTTTAAGATAGCGGCAGTTGGAATCCTGGTGTCTGTAATCAGTCAGATTTTAAAGCACAGCGGAAGAGAGGAGCAGGCATTTCTTACAAGCCTTGCCGGACTTCTGCTTGTGCTGTACTGGATTATTCCGTATATAAGCGATTTATTTGAAGCAATGAAAAAAATGTTTGAATTATAAGAGGGAGCAGATGGGAATTTTTAAAGTAATCGCAGCCGCCATAATCGGTGTTTTGCTTGCAAATATTCTTAAAAATGCAAAAAGCGAGCTGACAATAATGATAACGGGCGGTGTATCAATACTTATTCTGTTTTACATAATTTCAGGTCTGTCGGGAATTATCGATGAATTAAAGATTTTGCAGTCATATTTTACGATAAGCGGCAAATATATCAGTATTCTCATAAAGGTTATAGGTATTTCCTATATTACACAGCTTGCCGCCGATATCTGCCGTGATAACGGATACAGTGCCATAGCAGGTCAACTTGAAATTTTTTGTAAAATTACGATTGCAGGCTTAAGTATGCCTATCGTAATTGCACTTTTTGAGGTGGTCACAAAATGCGTTGGCTAAAAAGCTGTCTTTTTACGACTCTCATAATTATTTTGATAAATATGTATCCGCAAATTGTCCATGCCGGGAATAATACAGCCTCCTCTAATCAGGAAGATAATTTTTCGGATTATGATTTTTCGGAAATTGACAAATCAATAGATGAATACAGTGATTATGACATTTCATTCCGTGAGATCATAAACAGCATTACAGGCGATGACGGAATAAGCAGCAAAGGCTTTATAACTGCACTTACCGATTCATTCGGACATGTTATAAAGAGCAGCAAAGCCGCCATAATACAGATTATTGTGCTGGCACTGTTTTCAGCGGCAATCAACAGTTTCGGTACGGGCTTTAACAACGGGCAGGTTTCCGATACGACGCAGATGATTATTTCAATCTCACTAACTGCAATCCTTATAGCCTCATTTTACACTGCCTGTACCATAAGCGAAGATATTTTAGACAGTTGCATAAATATTTATAAGTCAATAGTTCCTGTATTTTTCAGTGCCGTTTCCTTTTCCTCCGGAAATACG
>JAGAJD010000138.1 GCA_017626275.1 Lachnospira sp. | reverse complement strand
TGACATATGTAAACAGCAGTGAACTTAAAATGCATTTTATTGATATTGACACAGGAACGGAATATGAAGTAGCGTATACGGGGGGTACTGATATTCAGAACAAATACGGAAAGATTATTGCGGCTTCCGTTATGCATCTGGGGGAAATATATGATGTGACCTGCAATAAGAGCGGAAAAGCGGTTTCTATATATGGAAGCTCTGATGCATGGGAGAGAACGGGGATTACTGATGTTGAATTTGACGAGGACACAAGAAAGGTGCAGTTTGCCAGTGCCTCATATGTATATGCTTCATATGCGGCAGTTTTGTCTAATTCCAATAAGATTAATATTGCCCAGATTGTGTCACAGGACGAGGTGACATTGCGGGGAGTAGGAGATACCGTATATTCTATAAATGTAGATAAAGGTCATGGATACATCAATTTTAAGGGTGTGGAAGCATTTATTGGCGGCTATGCAACAATCGGAAGAAAGCAGTTGTTCGAGGTGACTAACGGAATGCTTACGACAACGCAGGAGGGAACTTATACGGTAGAGCTTCAGAAGGGAAGTCTTATCGGAACGAGGACTGTAACTGTGGTTAGAGATGAGCCTGTTACAGTGGATTTCAGCGAATTTGTCACGGAAGCGTCAAAGCAGGGCTCAATTAATTTTTCCGTGACTCCGCAGAATGCCATTATGACGATTGATGGCGTTGAGACTGATTATTCACAGCCTGTTTCTCTTTCCTACGGAACACACAGAATAGTACTGTCTGCCAATAATTATGAGAAATATACTGAGACAATAACAGTTAACCGTCCGTATGAGACAAAGGTTATCGATATGACAGCGTCATATTCAACGACAGCCACAACAAAGTCGTCAGGCAGTACAACTAAAGCGACAACAGCTTCTGCCAATAAAGCAACGACAGCGAAGGATTTAACAGACGGATACACTGTAAATATTACGGCTCCGGAGGGGGCTGCATTATATGTAGACAGTGTTTATATCGGCATTGTGCCTTGTTCATTTGATAAGACCTACGGCAACAAGACAATAACATTATCGCAGAGCGGATATTCAACAGTCAGTTATACAATAGCGATTGCCAATGTTGCGGGTAATCTGACTTATGCGTTTCCTGCAATGACGGAGAGCGGCAGCACAGCGGAAACGACAGCAGCGGCTCAATAATACAGACTATATGTGAATAAAGCCTAAATTTTGAGGATAATATATAATCAGGGAAAAGTAAACCTATTAAGATGCCGCTTGTACGGCAGAATGTGAGGAGTTATGAATACGATGAAGATACCATTTTCACCTCCGGACATTACGGAGGAGGAGATTCAGGCAGTAGCGGAGGTAATGCGTTCAGGCTGGATTACAACAGGTCCGAGGACTAAGGAGATGGAAAATCAGATGGCGCAGTTTACGCATACATCAAGAGGTGTATGTCTTAATTCCGCGACAGCCTGTATGGAAATGGCTTTAAGATTATTTGGAATCGGTGAGGGTGACGAGGTTATCGTTCCGGCATATACTTATACAGCATCAGCAAGCGTTGTCTGCCATGTGGGGGCAACGCTTAAGCTGGTTGATGTGGCACCGGGAAGTTTTCACCTTGATTACGATGCACTTGAGACTATGATTACCGAAAATACCAAAGCCATTATTCCTGTGGATATTGCGGGCGTTATGGCTGACTATGACAGAATACGCAAAATTGTTGAGGATAAAAAGCATTTATTTAAACCGTCAAATGAGCTTCAGCATGCTTTGGGGCGTATACTGATTCTTGCCGATTCTGCACATGGCTATGGAGCGTCAAGAAGCGGCAGAATGAGCGGGGAATGTGCGGATTTTACGAGCTTTTCATTCCATGCGGTAAAGAATCTTACCACAGCGGAGGGCGGCGGACTTGTATGGCGTGATATTCCGGGAGTTGATAACGAAGAGCTTTATCATCAGCTTATGCTTTTGACACTTCACGGACAGTCTAAAGACGCTCTGGCAAAGACAAAGCTTGGCGCGTGGGAATACGACATTACAGGACCTTATTATAAATGCAATATGACGGACATTCTTGCGGCAATCGGGCTTGTGCAGATGAAAAGATATCCTGCGATTCTTGAGCGCAGAAAACAGATTATCATGCGTTATGATGAGGCATTTGCAAAGCATGACGTGAGTATCTTAAAGCATTTTACAAGTGATTATTCTTCAAGCGGACATCTGTATCTTGTGAGATTAAACGGACGCAACGGGGAGGAGCGAAATGAATTTATTACTGCGATGGCGGAGGCAGGTGTTTCCACTAACGTGCATTATAAGCCGCTCCCGATGCATACTGCTTATAAGAAGCTTGGCTTTGATATAAAGGATTTTCCGAATGCCTATGATATGTATCACAATGAGGTTACGCTTCCACTGCATACATGTTTAACGGACGAGCAGGTGGAATATGTTATTGAAGTATTCAGGAAGAGTCTTAAAGCGTAAGAGGATTAGAGATGGAATTAAGAAAATGGACAGAGCTTCCCGACAAAATGAGGACGAGGGAGGTTCGCAAGTATTATAATATTTTGGTTAAAAGAAGCGGCTGGTTTAAGGCAAAGAGAGTGCTTGATATTATTGTTTCGTCTATTATGCTTGTAGTGCTTGCCGTTCCAATGGTTTTGATTGCGGTGCTTATAAAGCTTGATTCACCCGGCCCCGTATTTTTCAGGCAGGAGCGTGTGACGCAGTACGGAAGAATCTTCAGGATTTACAAATTCCGCACAATGGTAAATAATGCGAGCAGCCTCGGAACACAGGTGACGGTTAATAACGATTCGAGAATAACAAGAGTCGGCGCATGGCTTAGAAGATTGAGAATAGATGAGTTCCCTCAGTTGTTTAATATTCTTGCGGGCGATATGACGCTTGTTGGGACAAGACCTGAGGTTAAAAAATATGTAATGGAGTATACGCCTGAAATGTATGCAACACTTCTGCTTCCGGCAGGGCTGACTTCAAAGACAAGCATTGCATATAAGGACGAGGACAGGCTTTTGGCAGATGCGTCAAATGCCGATGAGGTCTATATCAATGAGGTGCTTCCGGCTAAGATGAGATACAATCTTGAGAGCCTGAAAAAATTTGGTTTAAAATCGGACATGAGCGTTTTATGGAATACATTTGTTTCTGTAATAAAATGATACATGTAGAATAGGTATTGAAATGTTTATTACAATTTGTGTGATTGCTTACAATGAAGAAAATACGCTGAAGGCAGTTCTGCAGGATATAAAAGCACAGGATTATGACCATAAGGACATGGAGGTGCTTCTTGTAGACAGTGCATCCACAGACGGAACAAGAAAAATAATGCATGATTTTGCGAAAGAAAATACTGCTGACACGCAGATGGGATTTCGCGATGTAAAGGTATTGCAGAATCCGAAAAGGACGCTTCCGTGTGGTTGGAATGTGGCATTGAAGGCATTTAAGGGAGAGGCGATTCTTAAAGTAGATGCACATGCCTCAATTCCTTCGGATTTTGTGAGAAAGAATGTCGAGGTTTTAGAGAGTGGGGAGGATATCTGCGGAGGGCAGCGACCTAATATTGCGGATAACCCGACGCCGTTTAGGAATACGCTTCTTCTGGCGGAAACTTCAATGTTTGGCTCAAGCATAGCTCCATACCGGAATAATCCGGGAAGAAGTTATGTGAAATCAATGTTTCATGCGGCATACAGAAGAAAGGTGTTTGACAAAACAGGAGAATTTAATGAGAATCTTGCAAGGACAGAGGATAATGAGATGCATTACCGAATGAGAAAAGCAGGATTTAAGCTGTGTTTTGAGCCGCAGATAATTTCTTATCAGCATACAAGAAGCAGTCTGCCGAAAATGTTAAAGCAAAAATATGCCAACGGTTACTGGATTGGTCTTACAAGCGGAGTATGTCCGCAGTGTCTTTCGTTATATCATTTTGTGCCGTTTGTGTTTGTGCTTGCAATTTTGTTATCGTTAGTCTGCTGTGCGGGTTTTGGAATTGCGGCTGCGCAGGGCATTGCATTTACAGGGATTCTGCGGCTGTTTTATAAGGCGGTGATGTCTCTTACGGCGCTTATGTGGGGACTATACTGGCTGCTTGCGGTGTTTATGGCACTTGTTGCGGTAATTGGTAATCCAAAGTTTAGGAATATTACATGTCTGCTGCTTCCGGTATTATTTTTTCTGCTTCATGTAAGTTATGGAATCGGAACAGTGGCAGGACTGATAAAAATGCCTTTTTGGGTGAAAGGAATTGAAGATGGAAGAAACTAGGAAGGACAAAATACAGCTTCTTGTAAGAAGAATCTGTTTAATTATTACTGATATTTTGGTGACAAACGGCTGTGTGTTTTTATCTCTGTTAATGCGTTTTGAGATTAGCATTGCGGCAATACCTGCGGAATATATGTATAAATTCAAGGTGAATGTTATTCCGTTTACTATTGTAACGCTTATTATTTTCTGGTGCTTCAGAATGTATCACAGTCTTTGGCAGTATGCAAGTATTGCCGAGCTGTATAAGATTGTTGAGGCATGTGTGGTTACGGAATTTGCGCATATATGCATTACGGCATATATGGGCTGGATGATTCCGAGGAGCTGTTACTTTACTTCGGGTGTATTTTTAATGGTGGCAATGTGTGCGAGCAGATTTATGTACCGCATGATTCGTACGCTGTTGCAGGATTACAGACATACATCGGAACCGGTTAAAATTATGATTATCGGAGCGGGAGAGGCTACAAGCGTGCTTATGCGCGAGATACAGAATTCCCGTTACATGGATAATTCCAAGGTTGTCTGCATTATTGACGATGACAGGCAGAAGGTTGGAAAATTTATCAAGGGCGTTAAGGTTGTTGGTACAAGAAATAAGATTAAGGAAGCCGCAAAGCTCTTTGATGTTGATGAAATTATATTTGCAATTCCGTCTGCCGCAGTTGAGGATAAAAGGGCAATTTTAAATATATGTAAAGAGACGGACTGTACCTTGAAGATTCTTCCGGGCGTTTATCAGATGGTAGACGGGGAGATT
>JAGAJD010000137.1 GCA_017626275.1 Lachnospira sp. | reverse complement strand
GGATACATTTACCTGAATAAGAAAAAAATAAGGAAAATATATGAGGACATTGATAAAGTACTTAACGGAAATTACAGTGTTGAATTTGCCGATTACAGCGAGGGAGAATTAAGCATTTTACAGAATGAGATTCGCAAATTGATAATTAAGCTAAGAGAGCAGGCACAGGAATTGGAGAAGGACAAGGTGTATTTATGTGACGCAATGGCAGATATCTCACATCAGCTAAAAACTCCGCTCACAAGCATTAATCTTATTATATCACTTCTTACGGAAGAAAATATTTCCTATGAAAAACGGCTTGCACTCGCAGGAAAATTAAGCAGCTCATTAGGTCATGTGGAGTGGCTTATAGCAACACTGTTAAAACTCTCTAAATTTGATGCGGATACCGTTGCGTTTCAAAGAGAAAAAGTATATATAGACAGTCTTACCGAGGAATCCATATCAAGGCTTGAGGTTGTTATGGAGCTGAAGGAAATCGCCGTTGAAAAGAATATACCGCAGGGTACGGCTTATATCGGGGATATGCAGTGGACGGAGGAAGCAATAGAAAATATTCTTAAAAACTGTATTGAGCATACGGGAAAGGGCGGCAGAATCAGCATTACGGCGCAGGAAAATGCAATTTATACGGAAATTGTAATTTCCGATAACGGAACAGGAATTGCACACGAAGATGAGGCACATATTTTTGAGCGTTTTTACAGAGGAAAAAATGCAGACAGTTCAAGTATCGGAATCGGTCTTGCATTGGCATCGGAAATAGTGCATAAGCAGAATGGAACAATAGCTGTTAAGAATAAAGACAGCGGCGGAGCTGAATTTATAATTAAGTTTTATAAAACATTAGTTTAAAAGCAATGTCAAATGTGACAAATTTGTCATTTAAAAGTCATGCGGCAGTCATCTGCCTTTGTTATAAATAATATGTAAGTTAAATATCCGGCGGCAGGCTTTAACACAGTTTGTTTTTTTGCAGGAATCAACAGGAGGCGGAAAATGGAAATATTAAAAGTGGAAAATTTAACAAAGGTATACGGAAAAGGTGACGCACAGGTTAAAGCACTCGATTCTGTTTCCTTTTCGGTAGAAAGGGGACAGTTTGTGGCAATTATCGGACCGTCAGGCTCAGGTAAATCGACGCTTTTGCATCTTATAGGAGGAGTTGATAAGCCTGATTCGGGAAAGGTTTATGTAGACGGAAACGATGTTTATAACAGGAATGATACGCAGCTTGCGATTTTCAGGCGCAGAGAGGTTGGACTGATATATCAGTTTTACAATCTGATACCTGTTCTTGATGTCGTGGAGAATATGACTCTTCCTGTAATTATGGATGGCAGAGAGGTCAATAAGGAACGTTTTGAGGAACTTTTAGATGTTCTTCATCTGCGGGGAAGAGAGGGACATCTGCCTAATCAGCTTTCGGGAGGACAGCAGCAGAGAGTATCCATTGGAAGAGCTCTTATGAATTCGCCTGCAATAGTTCTTGCTGATGAACCGACAGGAAATCTTGACTCTAAGAACAGCCATGAGATAGTGGAACTCTTGAAAATGTCTAATAAAAAGTATCATCAGACTGTAATTATGATTACACATGATGAGAATATTGCATTACAGGCAGATCGTATAATTAAGATTGAAGATGGCAGAATCACGAAAGATGAGGTGATTCGCTGATGGGAAAAAATAAAGTGTTTTTTAAAATGACCTATCGTCAGATGATGAAAAATAAAGTGCGCACGATAGTCACCATAGCAGGAATTATTTTATCGGTAGCTTTAATTACCGCTATTTCCACATTTGTGTCAAGCTTACAAAACAGTATGCTTCAATATAAAATCAGTGAAAACGGCGACTGGCACGGTGCAGTGTTTGGAATTGACAACGAAGAAGATTTAAACAAGCTTTTGTCGAAAGAAAAAATTGATGAGGCATATTTGTCATATAATCTTGGTTATGCATATATGGGGCAGGAAGACAGTGATGTCTGTTTTATAAGAGCTCTCAATAATAAATTTATTGAAAATATGCCGATAGAAATTACAAGCGGAAGAATGGCGGAAAATTCAGGAGAGATTGTACTTGTATACAATAGCATTAATGAAAATGTGGCATCAAAATACATGCTGGGAAGTAAGATAGAGCTGTCTCTTGGTGATTTGAATAAATCGGACAAAACGATAATCGAAGAGAGAACAATAACATATACAATAGTTGGTTTTTGCGAGGGAGCTTTTTATGACAACAGTTTAAGATACGGGTATCCGGCATATACGGCATATGATGAAAAAACAATCACAGAATACAGTACTGACGTATATTTTAAAATGGACAATGTTAAAGATGTATATGATTTTATTAAAAGGTATGATAACTACAAGACAGATACAAATGAGAACGTATTGAGATTTATGGGTACATCAAAATATTCTTCCTATTATTCGTTTATATATAATCTTGCTGCTATTGTAATTGTTCTTGTTGTAGGAGGTTCAATTTTACTCATATACAATTCGTTTGCAATTTCAATGAATGAAAGAAGCAGGCAGTTCGGATTACTTTCCTCGATAGGTGCTACGAGAAAGCAATTAAGGGCAAGTGTGCTTTATGAGGCGTTTCTTGTAAGCGTGGCCGGTATCCCGATAGGAATCATAGTTGGAATTGTCGGAATAGGAGTGACACTTTACTGTATTAAAGGAAATTTGGAAAATATTGCGGCAAGCGTGATATCGCTTGGTGAGATGAAACTGCATGTTTCAGTAGAAGCAGTATGTGTTGCTGTTGTGGTGTCTTTAATTACCGTACTTTTGTCAGCCTTTATTCCGATGCTTAGAATTTCAAGAATATCGGCAGTTGATGCAATTCGTCAGAGCGGCGACATTAAGCTTACCAAAAGAAAAGTAAAATGCTCAAAATTATTCCTGAAAATATTTGGATTTGAGGGAATGCTTGGAAGAAAAAATTTTAAGCGCAGCCGCAAAAAATACAGAACAACGGTTGTTTCACTGTTTGTAAGTATCGTTCTGTTTATTTCAGCAAGTGCGTTGGGACAGTATCTTGTATCAAGTATAGAGGGTATATATAAGGTCGGGGAGTACGATATAACTTATAGAACAGATTTATCGGATAACAGTCCTAAAAAAATGAATGTTATCGATGAGATGAAAAACATTTCCTATGTGACTGAAGCGGGACAGGCACAGTGTATGCATTTACAGTTGATTGCAGATACTTCATATTATACGCAGGAGTATATAAGCAACAGAGATAAAGAATCAGCCGTCAGCTATTCTGACGATTCGGATACAAAAGAAATAAGAATGGCATGCATATATGGCATAGAGGATAAGATTTATGAGGAATATCTTAAAAGCAACGGATTGTCGGTTGACAAATATATGAATACGGAAAATCCCCGGTATTTGATGTATTCTAATTACCGGAAAATGGATTCCCTGACGGGCAAGGTTCAGGTTGTTCCTGTCTATAAGCAGGAACAGAAGATGATGACATTTTATCAGTTGGATTGGAGAAAATATAATGAACTGATGGAAAAATATATGTCGGAAAATCCTGAGCTTTATAAGTACGAAGGAAATCTTACGCCTGAACAGCAGAAAAAGTATAAAGAGATTACAGACAGGGTTGAAGAAGAGAGCAAGGAATATATCAATCTGAATATTGATAAGGTTGTAGATAATATTCCGTACACGGTAAATACAAGTTATTTATCTCTGTATGATATAGTGCTTTGTCCCCAGAGTATAATGAATACGTGGAGTGAGGGAAAAGAAGAAAATATTACATTGTATACTTTTTATAAGACTACAAATAATAAAGCTGCTGAAGAAGAGATGAAAGAAATTTTAAAGCGGAATAATATTAATTACAGATATTGTCTTGAAAATGAGGCGACGGAATATGAATCAAGAAGAAGCATGATATTTGTAATAAAAGTATTTTCGGGCGGATTTTTTGTAATGATGTCTTTAATCGCCATGGCAAATGTATTTAATACAATTTCGACGAATATGCTTTTAAGAAGAAGAGAGTTTGCAATGCTTAAATCGGTGGGGCTGACCGACAACAGCTTTAATAAAATGCTATATTATGAGTGCTTTTTATACGGTTCAAAGGCACTGCTGCTTGGGATTCCGGTAGCTTTGGCAGTTGTTTGGTGGATATACAAAAGTGTAAATGATTTGTGGGTAATGAGTTTTAAGCTTCCGTATGAGGCAATTTTTATCTGTATTTTAAGTGTCTATTCCATTGTGTTTGTAACTATGGTATACTCTAAGAAGAAAATTCAGAAACTTAATCTGATTGCCTGTATAAAAGAGGAGAATATATAGAAGATGAATGACAGAAACAAAAAGCTTGTAAGAAGAATACAGTATCCGGCATATATCCAGTTCTTTATAGGAATCCTGTTTTGGATATGCGCAGGTTTGGGATTTTTTGAAGGGCTTAGTATTTCTGTGTATATTTTAATGCTGATGATGCTTGTGTGTAACATCAGCATTATCCTGTTTTCATTTTTACTGGATAAGTTTTACCTTAATAATCTGAAAGAGAGTTTTGATAATCTTGAAAATCTTAATCTTAAGCTGAGGTCACAGAGACATGAATATCTCAATGAGATGCAGGTAG